>CASBQJ010000181.1 GCA_949127705.1 Synechococcales cyanobacterium PMM_0085 | reverse complement strand
CCTACGACTTTGTGTCGCAGGAGATTCGAGCAGCCGAAGATCCTGAGTTTGAGACGTTTTACACGAAGAACATTTTGCTGAACGAGGGCATCCGCGCTTGGATGGCACCTCAAGATCAGCCGCACGAAAACTTTATCTTCCCTGAAGAGGTATTGCCTCGCGGTAACGCTCTCTAATCGACGATAAGCAGCGCTAGGGGTGGATTAATCTCCATCCCTGTTGGACTATTTGATTTTGCCCCTGCTGTAAAGTGGGGGCATTTATTTGGTTTTTTTCAGTATTTTGTTTGGTTGAGGCCGAAAGCATGATTTTTAGTGCTAGGTTTTCTGCCGTGAACTGCTGTAAGTTCACTCATATATCCTTTTTCACTTCGGTGCGATACAGAGTGCGATACAGGCAAGGGGCTTAAGCCCCTTGTTCTGGAATCTATGATGTATTTCATTCATCTGAAAACTGCTATAGCTAGTTGGGTGTGTTATATTTTTA
Organism: Synechococcales cyanobacterium PMM_0085; assembly: GCA_949127705.1. Taxonomy (GTDB): domain Bacteria; phylum Cyanobacteriota; class Cyanobacteriia; order Elainellales; family Elainellaceae; genus CASBQJ01. Next base: position 2,814 of record CASBQJ010000181.1, on the reverse strand, counting down.
ACAAGCTTTGACAATTCAAAGCCTTGTCCTAGCAACGCTTTCTCCTAGAGAAGCCTCGCCCCAAAGGGCATATCCACATTAGATAAACAGGAGGTGTTGCCCGTGCAAGACAGTAGTAAACCCATGGGTCATCAAGTTGGAATCATCTGGCTGCGTGCCGGGGCTGTTCTCTCGTAACCTGACTCCGTTTTAACTGGAACCAAGTTTTGGGAGATTCTGAATTCAGTTCAAGAGTTCCTCCCGGCAGTCTAGTTCAATTTGAAGACCCGCTACACCGCTCCCATCGCATTGTGAAAGCTTCGGCTCGATCTGGCCTCGATGGGAGCGGATAGTTTTTGGAGCAGGTTTGCAACGTGAGATGACATCAGCTGTTTAGATATTTTAAATCAAAGGGCTAAAAGATATGGCTCAACTACTAACTGACGCCGAGATTGCGGCGCGCCTAGGACAACTGTCTGGCTGGACGCTAAGCGGTAAAGAAATTCAATTGGTTCGTACCTTCAAGAACTTTGTTGAGGCGATCGCTTTCGTTAACCAACTCGTAGAACCAGCGGAAGCCGCCGGACACCACCCCGATATCGCCATTTCTTATAACAAAGTCACCGTATCTGTCACGACTCATGACGCTGGGGGGTTGACCAACACAGACTTTGAACTGGCAGCAGTGATCTCTGGGTTGGGCTAACAACCTACTCCGCAGTGGCTCCTATAGGAGAACTGCTCCTTGGCGAATACCCTCCGCAGACGGAAATTTTACAGTCAGACTTCATGCTTCCTTAACCTAAATTACCGTTCTAAAGGTAGCCATATCTGTTAGACTGCATTGTGTACAAAGTTTTACAGTTCATTAGCTGGTAAGCATTAATTTTAAGAACTTCAAAAACTCTGCTATGAGGAATAGACGTTCTGCCGAACTAATGTTATAAAGTTTGTGGACTGTGAGTTCTTTAGATTTTAGGTGTGAGGAAAAACATAATGCTATCGAAGGTTCTTTGGAACTCTTTGTTGGCTGCACCAGCTATTTTGGGAGCCGCTATTCTCTCAAATCCTGCGATCGCCGCAGATGCTGCTGTAGTTGACGCCGCTTCTACCGATGCACAAGCGTCTGTTGAGCTACCCACTATTACTGCACCCGTTCAGCTTGCTGGTTTACCTGTTGAGTCTGTTGCTCAGCCTTCCGCTACTCCTAGTGTTGCAACGTTGGATCAAGTCATCCAATACAGCAACGAAGGCAACGGCAATGGTTCCTTGTCTCAGGTGACCTCTGTAACCGAATTTTCTGACGTCAGCCCCGACGATTGGGCGTATGAAGCTCTGTCTTTCTTGGCAAATTCCGAAGCCGAAGGTGGCTTGGACTGTCTTGAAGGCTATCCTGACGGCACCTTCAAGGGCGGTCGGGCAATGACTCGCTACGAATTTGCGGCTGGTCTAGCCTCTTGCTTAGATGCATTGACCGGACGCTTGAGCAGCCTTGACCCCGAAGCATTGGCTCGGATTGAAGCCTTACAGCGTGAATTCGCCGCTGAATTGGCAACCTTGAAGGGTCGCGTTGACGCGCTAGAAGCAGCCGTTGGCGAACTCCAAGAAAACCAGTTCTCCACCACTACCGTGCTAAACGGTCGTGCTATCTTCGCTTTCTCCGATATCTTTGGTAACAGTGCTGTCGAAGACGCTAACAATACTGTCTTTCAAAGCCGGGTTCGCTTGAACTTCGACACCAGCTTCACAGGCGAAGATCGCTTGAGAACTCGTTTACAGGCTGGAAACTTCAACAACTTCAACGGCATTCCTGCTGCTGGCATTTCTCCTTCTAGCACTGACTTTACTGATCAGTCTGACTTCTCGTTTGACAGTGGTGGAAACTTTAACGTTAGCGTCAGCCGTTTGGAGTACTACTTCCCACTTGGCCCTGCAACCGTTTATCTAGGTGCTCAAGGTGAAGGTATCACCGATATCGTCACCTCCGTCAGCCCCTTCGACGATCCTGAGCAAGGTTCCTTAGGCTACTTTGGCTACAACCCAGTTTATGACTTGGGTGGCGATGAGCAAAACATCGGCTTTGGTGTAACTCTTGATCTAGCCGATTCCGTCCAACTTGGCTTGGGCTACTTGACAGGTGAAGGCAATAACCCCGACAGCAGCGCTGGTTTGTTCAACGGTGGCTATTCTGCTTTTGGTCAGTTGACCTTCTCTCCTGGCGACTTGACCGTAGCGTTGACCTACGTCAATGCGTATACTTCTCCTGAAGTAGACGCTGGTGTGTTTGCTCCTTCGGTCTACAACGGTTACGGTGTAAGCCTTAACTACTCCCTGTCTGACACCATTGACATCGGTGGTTGGGGAACCTACATCGATACTCGCACTTTTGCCGGTCCTGCTGAATTCCGTGGCGATGGTGAAGCTTGGAGCTACGCATTGACTTTAGGGTTCCAAGACTTGGGTCTTGAAGGTAGCTTGTTGGGTATCATTGCTGGCGTGCCTCCTTACAGCGGTAGCTTCAGTAACCAAATCGGTTCTGGCAACAACGGTGGTGCCTTCAACACTGAAGTGTTCTATCGTTTCGCTGTTTCTGACAACATCTCCGTTACACCTGGTGTAATTTGGGTTTCTGACGTTGCTGATACGGGTGACGATATCTTCATCGGTGTTTTGCGCACAACCTTCAAGTTCTAGGATCTAAGTCTAGTAAGGTTTCTTACTAGCTTTGCCTAAAAACTATAAGAAAGCCCTGCATTATGCAGGGCTTTCTTGTTTGGGATTCAATCAATCGGAGTTGAAAAGTCCTTATACCCCAGTGGATAACCGGGGTATAAT
>CASBQJ010000180.1 GCA_949127705.1 Synechococcales cyanobacterium PMM_0085 | reverse complement strand
CCCTGCGGGAAGCAAGCTACACCCTAACCCTCTCCCAAAAGGAGAGGGGACAGGACTTCTAGCTCCCTTCTCCCCAGGGAGAAGGGTTGGGGATGAGGGTAAATCATACCTGCATTCAGCAATGCCAGCAAATCTACATTCGGTTCTACAATGCCGTTGACGCCATCGTAAAAAGTTTAGGGGCGTATCGCCAAATTGGGCATCACAGCAACTAGCTGTGTTCCACTGCACCAGAGCGATAAGCAGGCACGGGCAATTGGCTCAGATGCTTCCAGCAAACCGTGCAGGCAGGCAGATTGTGGGCGATCGCATAGGGTTCGTGCACGGTGTCTAACCAGTGAAAGAAGGCTTGAAAATTTTGCGCTATCTCGACTGCATCACGACCGACATCTCCCAGCTGAAAATGAGCAGCCTGATTTTCAATCGCAAACGGACAGGCATGAAACGTGCCTGCGGTTGTGAGCACAGGATAACAGTGAGGACAGCGAGAATTCACTTGAGGGCGGGTCGCGTCTCCGGTAAAAGGCTCTACTCCTCGCCCCGAATCCACCACATCCGGATGCCCGATGGCGATCGCACCCGCATGTTCAAGCTCATAGGCTTCTAGTTGCGCCAGCGATGATTTTGGCATTTGGGGTGCCCCATCCCCCGTGGCAATGGAATAGTTGAGTGACGCAGTGGTTCTGCCTAACGAATCGGACGCTAAAATTTGCAGCAATCGCCCTGCCTGAATGCCATTGGAGTAAATCACGATCGCCCCTTGATAACCCTGCTGCCGCAGATAGGCGATCGCCCAGATTACGTTCTCAGCGTTGAGCGTCGGTTCACCGCCATAAAATTTGATTGTGCCCTGTTGATCCAGCGTCACGGTTCGCAAGGCGGCAGTTAGATGCTCTGCCGTATATTCGCTGTACTGTCCTTTGGGGCTACCGAAGACGGTGCAAAAATCACAATCGCGATTGCACTGATTACCGGGGTAGAGATGGAGTTCTAGCAGGCGATCGTCGGTGATCATGCCTTTGTCGCGCGGCTGTCGTTCTTTGAAGACCATTAAAATTTTCCCCTATCCAGCAATTTGTTCTTCCCAGGCTTGCTCCAGTCGCGTGGTGTATTCGGCATTGACCACAGGAACAGTACTGGCAATTAGTTCTTTTAAGGGAATGCCGTAGCCCGCTTCTACCTTAGCGAATTCTGACTGGAGGGTGGCTGAAACCTTTTGGGTATTCAGCAACGGTGGATCACCCCAGACATCAGGCTTAAACTTTTGCAGTTGGCCTTCAGGGCTAGCAAGTATATTTGCCAAAATCATTGCTCCAGCGGGATTGGCCGCATTAATTGGAATGGCGGTAAACGACGGATCATTCAACGAGATCCCTGGCATCGTAAACGCTTGGGTGGTTTTGGGAAACTGCCCATTGGCCAACCCTTCTGCCACCGTTGAAACAAACACAGGCATCAGCCAAATTTCGCCATTGGCGAAGAGTTCTTGCAGGCGGCTTTGGGTAGGCGGATAGGTTTCTCCTTTGCGCCAGAGATACGGTTCCAGCTCTTTCAGATACTCAAACAGTTGAGGCGATTTTTCGTTCCACAGTGCCTCATTAAATTCGGCTCCGGCATACTGCTCATAGCCTCCCGTGACCCCATAGAGGGCGGTCAGCAAAAAACGACTGCCGTCAAACTGAGGGGGCGCAACATAGGCAAATCGTCCGGGGTTTGCCTTCGCCCAGGCCAGTAATTCGCTCAAGGTTTTGGGAAATTGTTGCACTTTGGCACTATCGGCTGCCATGACGTAATAACTGCCGGTGTAGGGCGCAGAATAGCCTTCGATCGGCAAGCCAAAATCGGAGTTAACCGCCGCGTTATTCGCATCGTAGTACTGGTTGCTGGGCAATTTATCGCGAAAAGGACCAAACAGTAGGTTGCCCTGTTTCATCGTGCGAAAGTTCTCACCATTAATCCAGATCAGGTCAATACTGCCGCCTTGCGTTTGACCAGCCTGAACTTCTCCCACCACTTTATTGACCGCTTCTACAGTGTCGTTGAGCGGAACTCGATTGAGTGTGACCTCGTATTGGCTGCTTAGCTGCTCAGCAATCCATTGATCTGCATAGGCGTTGGTTTTATCACTGCCGCCCCACATTGCCCAATTCACCGTTGTCCCTTTGGCAGCGGTCACAATTTCATCCCAGGAAGCCGCCTTGGGATCAAAGCCAGACGGTTGAGAGCCAGAGTTTTGTCTGGCGCAGTTACTGGTGAATACCGCCAAACAAGCGCTGGTGGATAGTAAAAGAAAATGCCGACGATGTAAAAGCACGCGATTCATCAGTAATTGAGACATAAGGAGTTGAGACCTAGAAGTTGTAAAAATTCAGATTGGATTAAGCTATGGCACTTCAACGGCTTGAGGGAGGGCGCTTGCTTGGGAGAAATACCACAGGTTTTCTGGTGGCAGATATGCCCACACCGCTTGCCCAACATGAAAATCTTGAGTGGGAGTCACCCAGGCTTGTAGCGTCAAATCAGCCGCGATCGCCAAAGTCAACCGTCGCTGAGTTCCGGTAAATCGGTTAGCGATTACCGTGGCCGGGATGATATTGCCCTGCGATCGCATTTCTGTAAACACCTGAATCTGTTCAGGCCGAATGGTGGCTCGAATTGAACCTTGATGGCGGTGTTGACTGACTAAAACTAAGCCGTTGGACAATTTCCATTGTTGTCCTTGAGCTTGAATTGCCAAGAAATTAACGCCTCCCATAAATTGAGCCACTGTTTCGTCATTGGGCTGCTGATAAATCCGTTCGGGTGAATCGACCTGACGCAATCGCCCATTAAACATCAACGCAATTCGCTGAGACATGACAACCGCTTCTGCCTGGTCATGGGTCACAATCAACAGCGTTACGCCCGTTTGAGCTTGCAATCGCAAGATCAAGTCCTGCATTTCTGCGCGCAAATTGGCATCTAGAGCCGATAGCGGTTCATCCAACAGCAGCAGTTTGGGACGAATCACAAGCGATCGCGCCAATGCAACGCGTTGAGCCTGACCCCCAGAAAGCGCAGACGGTTTGCGATCGCCAAATCCATCTAGCTGCACCTGATGCAGCATGGCGATCGCCTTTTCCTCCCGCTCAGCCCGATTGATCCCGCGCATCTTTAGCCCAAATGCCACGTTTTCTCCAACCGTAAGATGGGGAAAGAGCAGCCCCCGCTGGAGTACCAGAGCAATATCCCGTTTTTCGGGCGGGACTCGGTTTAGCAGCTTTCCATCTAGGGCAATCGTGCCGCGATCGGGCTGCAATACGCCAGCAATCATCTGGAGGATGGTAGATTTACCGCAGCCAGAAGAACCCAATAATGCCAGGATTTCGCCTGCTTGCACCTCCAGCCACAGATCTTGGACAGCAGTAACGCCTGAAAAGTGTTTGGTTAGATTTTGCAGAACAAGCTGGCTCATGCGATCGCCTCACACATTTCCCAGCCCTGCCAAGGTGGTTTCGTTCTGGAGGGCGTTACTGGCCAACAGCAAAAACAACAAGCCTGGGATCACTGACGTGATGGCCACTGCCGCCGTTAACCCATTGTTGCCACCTTGCAGCAGCGTAAACAGCACCATCGGCAAGGTAAAAACCCGTCCTGCACTCACAAAAAACGTCAGCAGGAACTCATTCCAGGAAATTAGAAAGGCAAATAGCGCCCCTACTACTACCCCTGGGGCAATTAACGGTAGAGTCACCTGCGAAAGCACCTGGAGGGG
>CASBQJ010000179.1 GCA_949127705.1 Synechococcales cyanobacterium PMM_0085 | reverse complement strand
TCTTGTTACAGCCTTGTTGTAGCGGATAGTACCTAAAAATTGTCATAGTTTAGAAAGCTGATCGCCGTCGCCGAACCCAAACCTCAAGAAGACTTGCCGGACATGACCCATTCAACGACACACACACCGATCAAAATCACCGTCAAGCTATTTGCCGCGTACCAGGAAGCCTATGGCGTGCCAGAACTGGCATTAGAGGTGCCGACTGGATGGACGGTGAAACAGGTGCGCGATCGCCTCCTAGCCGAACATCCCGAACTGCAACCGTGGCATGACGTGACCCGGTTTGGCAGTGATGATTATCTCTGAAGATCATGATCAGTTCGCCATAGCCATAGCCATAGCCATAGCCAATGCTGACATGCTTTTGCAGCGGAGCCATCTGCTGGATCATGGCGTTGGCAGCTACATCAAAGGTTTGAGTCTGTTGAGGTGCAATAGATCCAGTCAAAACCAGAGCCAGTCAAAACCAATTAGAGCAATGATCAAGATATACTTCATTGAAGAAAGGGATGCGATACAATCTTTCAGATAATTAAAATTTGAGCAGGACTTTGACATCAGGACAACTTACTCTTGATTTCTTGAATGAAGGCATCAGCATCAATTCAACGAAGTTGAATGATGCCATTGAGAATTTGGCGGACAGGGATAGCTTAGAATCTCATGGTGCAGTGTTCACCCGACTGGAAGTCGTTGAGTTTATCCTGAACCTTGCTGGATACACCGAAAATCAGCCACTTTATGAAATGCGACTTTTAGAGCCTTCGGTCGGTGGAGGACAATTTTTACTGCCGATTATCAAAAGACTGCTAGCGGCATGGCGGAAAGCGAAACGTAAAGAGTCAGCGCTAGATGTTCTAGGTGATGCCATTCGAGCAGTCGAGTTGCACCGTAAGACATTTCATTCAACTCGTGCATCAGTGGTTGAATTGCTTACGGATGAAGGGCTATCCGCAAAAACAGCAACAGCCCTTGCGGATCGGTGGCTTTTCCAAGGTGACTTTCTATTAACTTCACTGGATGGTCAATTTGATTTTGCCGTGGGCAACCCGCCCTATGTCCGCCAAGAGATGATTCCTTCGCCTCTACTTGCAGAGTACCGAAGCCGCTATCAGACAATCTATGATCGAGCCGATCTCTACATACCTTTCATCGAGCGATCGCTGTCGTTGCTAGCAAAAGGTGGATGCCTAGGCTTTATCTGTGCGGATCGCTGGATGAAGAACCGTTATGGCGGACCGCTACGTAATCTTGTGGCAGAGCAGTTTCACCTAAAAATTTATGTCGATATGGTGGACACTCCAGCATTCCATTCCAATGTAATTGCGTACCCGGCAATCACCATCATTAGTCGCGATTCGCCTGGAGCAACCCGCATTGCCCATTGTCCTACCATTGATCAATCAACATTGGTAACGCTGGCTGATATGCTCTGTGTGAAGACGTTGCAGAAAGACCCCATGGTGCGTGAGCTGGCACAAGTGCCCAATGGCACAGAGCCATGGCTCTTAGGGTCAGCGGATCAGATGTCACTCATTCGGCGACTAGAGCAAGAATTTCCGAGCTTGGAGGAAGTTGGCTGTAAGGTGGGTATTGGTGTAGCGACTGGTGCTGACAAGGCATTCATCGGAGATTTTGATACCCTTGATGTTGAATTAGATCGCAAGCTGCCACTGGTAACTACAAAAGACATCACATCAGGCGAGGTGGTATGGCATGGACAAGGGGTCATCAATCCGTTTGCCGAGGGCGGCGGACTTGTCAATCTTCAAGAGTACCCGCGCTTATGCCACTACTTGGAGACGCGGCGGGAAGTCATAGCAAACCGTCATTGTGCCCAAAGGGTACCGAACAACTGGTATCGCACGATTGACCGGATCAACCCAGCACTAGCGAAGCAACCAAAGCTCTTGATTCCTGACATCAAAGGGGAAGCTCATATTGTTTTCGAGGGAGGAGAGTTTTACCCACACCACAATCTTTACTACGTCATATCCGATAAATGGGACTTACGGACATTGCAGGCTGTGATGCTCTCCGCTATTTCCCGGCTTTTCGTGGCAACGTATTCAACCAAGATGCACGGAGGATTCCTCCGGTTCCAAGCACAGTATTTGCGCCGTATCCGTCTTCCGCTATGGGCTAATGTCCCCCAGGGATTGCGAGTTGAGCTGGCGGAAGCGGCACTAAAGCGGGATTTACAGCGGTGTAACCGTGCAGTGTTTAAGCTATATGGTCTAAGTGACGAGGAGCGATCTGTACTTGGCGGCAATGGAAAATAAATAGATGTCTCTTGATCTGGTCGATTACGAGCGAAAAGCGCATGAGGCTGTGCAAGCATTTTGGGGGAACCGGGAGGTCGCCAGACAGAAGCAAATTGAGTCTGGGAAGGCTGACCAAGGTGAACGCGGTGGTGTCACTGCGGGTAAGAATATGGATGGCTTCTTAGCTTTGGCACTGGACATTGTAAAATCAAACGGTCTGGCTCATGCTCAGATTCATCAGCAGCGTTCAGTCCTGACGCTGCCCGGTTATTTTCGTCCGACGAAGCTCTGGGATCTTCTGGTCACACACAAGGGTGAGTTGATAGTCGCCATTGAACTCAAGAGTCAAGTCGGTCCTTCGTTTGGGAACAACTTCAACAACCGGACGGAGGAAGCGATCGGTACAGCCCATGATCTTTGGACAGCCTATCGAGAAGAGGCATTTGGGAAGCAGCCACGCCCTTTTGTGGGATGGTTGATGCTAGTTGAGGATGCGCCGGAATCACGTTCGCCAGTCAAGGACAAGTCACCTCACTTTCCTATCTTTGAAGAGTTCAGGGGTGCTTCTTACCTTGATCGATACAACTTGTTGTATCAGAGGCTGGCACAAGAGCAGCTTTACACAACTGCCACGCTCATCACATCACCGCGTAATGCCGCCGAGAGTGGACAGTTTGCTGAAATGTCGCCGATGACTGGTCTCAGGACTTTTGTCACCGCGTTGGCGGGGCATGTTGCCGCAGGGGCTGCACGGCTTGGTTGAAGATCTGCTAACAAGCCTGTCGCACACCGACCGCTGAGAGTCATCTATTATGATGCAGAGGTTATCGGCGGCGGGTGAACGGAGTCGTTAGCCTGCCAGTTTGGATAGGGCAGTCATTGACCGTTATCTGTGAGAAAACGATCGCCTCTGTGATCTCGCAGAGTATCGCCTTCGAGCAAACTGATACCCGTCCCCAGTAACGTGAAACAGGGAGATGAAGAACTGGCGACTGTAAAGTCTTTGGCGCTGGTTTGACAGTCTTGTTACAGCCTTGTTGTAGCGGATAGTACCTAAAAATTGTCATAGTTTAGAAAGCTGATCGCCGTCGCCGAACCCAAACCTCAAGAAGACTTGCCGGACATGACCCATTCAACGAC
>CASBQJ010000178.1 GCA_949127705.1 Synechococcales cyanobacterium PMM_0085 | reverse complement strand
CTTGCCCCATGTGTTTGAACGGTTTTATCGAGCTGACCCAGCGCGATCGCGTCCCTCGATTCAAGAGATCAAAGGCTTACTGTCAGCCGTAGTTCCCTCCACCGAACCCTCTACTTCTCGCGTTCCCGACACCGAACGCGATGACACTCAGCGGCGTAACAACAGTGGCTTGGGGCTGGCCATTATCCGGCAAATTGTTGAAGCCCATCATGGATCTGTGACGGCAAACAACCACCCCGAAACAGGTGGAGCCTGTTTGCAAGTCTACTTACCTCAGCAGCAGCCCGAACGGGCCGCATCTTCGTTTCACAAAAACTATTAGGCCGCTTCAGCTGCTCCAACGCGATCCCAGCTGCTACGCTAAAATGCAAACCTACCGACAGGGATAGCGATGGTCGAACGGGTGCAAAAGATTTTGTCTCAATATGGGATTGCCTCTCGCCGTCAGGCCGAGCAGATGATTTTGGCCGGACGGGTGCGTCTCAATGGGGCGATCGCGACCTTGGGGCAAAAAGCTGATCCTACCTGCGATCGGATTGAAGTCGATGGCGCATGGTTGCAGCCCCGTCAACGTCCACCCGCTCTTTACCTACTGATGCACAAACCTGCCGGCGTTGTTTCCACCTGCCAAGATCCCTGGGCGCGCCATACCGTTCTAGACTTGCTGCCTTCTCACCTAGCCACCGCAGCTGGGCTACATCCAGTAGGACGGCTAGATGCCGACTCCACCGGGGCTCTGCTGCTGACGAATGACGGCGAGGTAACCTTTGCCCTGACTCATCCCTCCCATGCCGTTGCCAAAACCTACCAGGTTTGGGTCCAAGGAGCACCGCCCGAAGCCGTTCTAGACCAGTGGCGGAGAGGGATAGTCTTGGCAGGAAAACTCACCCGCCCTGCCGAAGTCCGTATAGTGCGCTCAACGCGATCGCAAACCCTGTTAGAAATTGTGTTGCGCGAAGGCCGCAATCGGCAAATCCGCCGGATCGCTGAGCAGCTTGGCTATGAGGTGACGCAGCTCCATCGCATATCGATTGGTCCCATTCACCTAGAGGCGTTGGTCGTTGGAACATATCGGTCGCTAACGACAGCAGAGATTAGCTTCTTGAACGCCCAGATTAAACCCGTTTCCCAATCCACCCCAAACCCAATCGTCGATCGAGATTCGCTCTAAGCCATGTCTCCTGCCCCGATCACTCTGCCAATTGGATGATCCTCAATATCCTAAGTGCCCTAGTTACTAAACCCTCCCAGATTCAGTCATTTGTCTTGGCATCAACTGCGGGCAAAGCAATGTAGGATTAGGTGTAATATCTGTCATTGTATATAAGCTATTTAAGTTAAGTTTAAAGTGGGGTTTGGCTAGGTGATAGAAACGGAAAAGGTTCGGCTTAAGCCGTTTCGCCACGTCTTCGGCCCTGGCAGTAAGATCAGCAGATGTGAGGAGTTAGTAGGTGCTAGACGCTATGGATAGGGGTACCTCTCCCTTGGAGCAAGATCAAGGTATAAAGCTAGAAGAGCTGGGATTCCAGCTGCGGCAGCTGCGCGAGAAAAAAATGCTGTCGATCGACCAAATTGCGGCTCGAACCATGATTCAGCCCCGATTGCTGCTGGCAATTGAATCGGGTAATACCAGCATCCTGCCTGAGGCCGTCTATGTGCGTGGGTTTCTCAAGCGCTATGCCGATGCCCTGGGCTTAAACGGGACAGAATTTGTCAGCAGTTTTCCCCTAGAGCCAGATATGCGCTCGATCAACCCATCTTGGCAAGAATCGCCCGCTGCTCAACTGCGCCCTATGCACCTCTATGTGGCCTATGCCGCGTTGATTGCTGCTGCCATTGGGGGGCTGTCCTATTTACTCAGCCGTTCTGCTCCAGCCCCCAGTGCTGTGAAGTCTCCCCCCGCAGTGACTACGCCTGCGACTAACGCGCCGTCACCTCGGCCAACGGCGATCGCCAGCTCAGGATCTGCTAGCCCCGACGTTGCCAGTCCAAGCGTTGCCAGCCCCCAACCCTCTGTTTCTCCCTCACCGAGTCCTGACACCACAGGCAAGGCGATTCGAGTCAATGTTGCCCTCACATCCCGCTCTTGGCTGCGGGTGGTTGTAGACGGAAAAACAGATTTTGAGGGCATTTTAGAGCAGGGCACCCAGCGCACCTGGACCGCAGACCGCGAACTCAGGGTGCGGGCAGGCGATGCCGGGGCTGTCACGGTGACTTACAATGACGACCAGCCCAAGCAAATGGGCAAAGCCGGGTCGGTTCAGCAAGTCATCTTCTCTCCCCCAACTAGCGGAGCCTCCGCATCTTTACCCTCTACCCCCTAAGGGCGAACGGCCGTTCGCCCCTACCAGCAATCAAATTCCCGATCTGATTAAATCCATAGTCCTTAGACGGCTAACTCAACTTAGTTGCTTAGAGGCACGTCCGTAGGTTTGGGTCAGCGCATAGAGGCGATCGCCCACCTGAGGATTTAGTGCTTCCGAGCGATAGCGCCAGCCCCAGTTATCCGACGGCTTGCCAGGGTAGTTCATCCGCGCATCGTTCCCTAGACCCAGCACATCTTGGAAGGGGAAAATGGCTTGGTTAGCCACCGAACTCATCGCCAGCCGGATCAAATCCCAATGAATACCATCGGCACAGGTGCAGCCCAGATAGCTGAGCACTTGCCCCTGTTCGTAGGCTGAAAGCTGGCTAAACCATCCCTGCGTCGTGTCATTGTCGTGGGTGCCCGTATACACCACGTAATTGCGCTCATAGTTAAACGGCAGAAACGGATTATCGGTGCCGCCGCCAAAGGCGAATTGGAGAACTTTCATCCCCGGAAACTCAAACTGATCCCGCAGCGCTTCCACGT
>CASBQJ010000177.1 GCA_949127705.1 Synechococcales cyanobacterium PMM_0085 | reverse complement strand
TGCCTACCGTTCGTCGTGCAGGCTTCCAGCCTGTGCGGGCAAGATGTCCGCCCTACGGTAGCTTAACTTACGCCGTCTTCTGCTAGTGCGATTGCTTAACTGCCGAAAAATCCGTTCCTGCTGCACGCCTGCTCTGGACGCCCATTGTTAGAATGGAATTTAACCTAGATCTGGTCTTTGAGGCGATCTCGTTTTACCATGCAGCCAACCGACCCCAGTAAGTTTACCGAGAAAGCGTGGGAGGCGATTGTCAAGTCCCAAGATGTCGCCCGTAGCTACAAGCAGCAAAATCTGGAAGTCGAGCATGTGGCGATCGCCCTGCTAGATCAAGCGGGCTTGGCCGACACCATTTTGAGCAAGGTGGGGATCGAACCCGACAACCTGCGGCAGAAGCTAGACTCGTTTGCCGTGCGCCAGCCCAAAGTATCGTCGGCAGATCTAACCCAGCTATTTCTGGGTCGCGGGCTAGACTTGTTTTTAGATAAAGCGGAGACGGCGCGGACGGCGCTGCAAGACGAATTTATTGCAGTCGAGCATCTGCTGCTAGCGCTGTGCGAAGAAGATCGCGTTGGGCGGCGGCTGTTCAAAGCGGCCAATGTGGAAGCCAAACAGCTAGAAGTGACGATTAAAGCAATTCGGGGCAGCCAGCGCGTCACCAACCAGTCGCCCGAGTCGCAATATGAAGCGCTGGAAAAATATGGCAAAGATTTGACCGACCTGGCCAAGGCGGGCAAGCTTGACCCCGTGATTGGTCGCGATGAGGAAATCCGGCGGGTGGTGCAGGTGCTGTCGCGCCGCAGCAAAAATAACCCAGTGCTAATTGGCGAACCCGGTGTGGGCAAGACGGCGATCGCGGAAGGGTTAGCCCAGCGCATCATCAATGGGGATGTGCCCGAGTCGCTAAAAAACCGTCAGCTGATCAGCCTGGACATGGGTTCGCTGATCGCCGGAGCCAAGTACCGGGGTGAGTTTGAGGAGCGGCTGCGAGCAGTGCTGCGCGAGGTCACCAACTCCGATGGCCAAATTGTGCTGTTTATTGACGAACTGCATACGGTGGTGGGGGCAGGTTCTTCGTCGGGCACCACTGATGCCAGTAATTTGCTGAAGCCAATGCTGGCGCGGGGTGAGCTGCGCTGCATTGGGGCGACGACGCTAGACGAATATCGCAAGCACATCGAAAAAGACGCGGCCTTAGAACGCCGATTCCAGCAGGTCTACATCGACCAGCCCAGCGTTGAAGATACAATTTCGATTCTGCGCGGCCTGAAGGAAAATTATGAGCGCCACCACAACGTCACCATTACCGACTCGGCGCTGGTGGCGGCGGCAACGTTGAGCGATCGCTATATTACCGATCGGTTTTTGCCCGACAAGGCGATCGACCTAGTCGATGAAGCCGCCGCCAAAATCAAAATGGAGATTACCTCCAAACCGACGGATCTAGAGACGATCGAACGCCGGATTCGACAGCTAGAAATGGAAGAACTGTCGCTTAAAAGTGAAGGCGATCGCATGGGGCTGAGCAGCGCCGCCTTCCGTCCATCTAAGGAGAAACTAGAGCGGATTCGTGAAGAAATTGGCCAGCTGAAGCCAGAAAAACAAAAACTCGATACCCAGTGGAATTCTGAGAAAGAGATCATGGGATCGCTGAAGGTGCTGCGGGAAGAGGAAGGCCAGCTCCAGCGGCAGATCGAAAAAGCCGAGCGCGACTATGATCTCAACACGGCCGCCCAGCTCAAGTATGGTCGCCTAGAAACGCTGCACCGCGAACTCGAAACCACCGAAACCAGCCTCACCGAAATTCGCAGTCAGGCGGGCAAAGTGCTGCTGCGGCAAGACGTGACCGAGGCCGACATTGCCGAAATTGTGGCCAAATGGACGGGGATTCCGGTCAACCGCCTGCTGGAAACCGAACGGCAAAAGCTGTTGAACCTGGAATCGTTTTTGCATCAGCGGGTGATTGGGCAACACGAGGCGGTCGCCGCTGTATCGGCAGCTATCCGGCGGGCTCGGGCGGGAATGAAAGATCCAGGCCGACCGATTGGCTCTTTTATGTTCCTAGGGCCAACGGGCGTTGGCAAAACCGAACTGGCGCGCGCCCTAGCCGAGTGCATGTTTGACTCAGACGATGCCCTAGTGCGGCTAGATATGTCGGAGTATATGGAGAAACATTCGGTGTCGCGGCTGGTCGGTGCCCCTCCGGGCTATGTCGGCTACGAAGAAGGGGGCCAGCTCACCGAAACCGTGCGGCGGCGTCCCTATTCGGTGGTGCTGCTGGATGAAGTAGAAAAGGCGCACCCCGATGTGTTCAACATTTTGCTGCAAGTGCTAGACGATGGCCGAATTACCGACTCCCAGGGGCGCACGGTCGATTTTCGCAATACCGTTGTGGTGATGACCAGTAACATCGGCAGCGAACACATTTTAGACGTGTCGGGCGACGATTCTAAATATGAGCTCATGCGCAAACGGGTATTAGATGCCTTGCGATCGCACTTCCGCCCTGAATTCCTCAACCGCGTCGATGACATTATCCTGTTCCACGCCCTCAGCCTCAAAGAGCTGCGGCAGATTGTCGGGATTCAGCTCCTGCGAGTTCACCGTCTGCTGGGCGATCAAAAAATCGGCCTAGAACTGACCACCGCTGCCCAAAACCACATCGCCGATGTCGGCAATGATCCCACCTACGGAGCCCGGCCACTCAAGCGCGCCATTCAAAAGGAAATCGAAAATCCGCTGGCTACCAAACTGCTAGAAAATACCTTCGTCGAAGGCGACACCATTATGGTGGATGTGGTAGACCACAAATTGGAATTTCACAAAAAGGCCGCTGCGCCGCGATCGCCCCTCTCCGTTGTCACCCAAGTCGTCACCGAACCCGTTGCTACAGATAGCTAAAACTCATTAAACCC
>CASBQJ010000176.1 GCA_949127705.1 Synechococcales cyanobacterium PMM_0085 | reverse complement strand
TGTAGGGCGGGCATCTTGCCCGCGCAGGCTGGAAGCCTGCACTACGAATGGTAGGCAGATTTACGCCTCAGACTACTAGTCTAGTTAAGAATGGATGATGTGCTCGCAGCGGGATGCAATTGCCGACTCAAGTTGGTTATTGTTTCCCGCTGCGAGCATTATCTGTTTAAAGTTTTTACACTAGTTTTTACACTAGGATGGCAGCACTATCGGCGTCTGTCTGACCTCTTGCGGCTAAATGACCATGGATAATGAATCGGATATCCGGAGCGACAGCTCACTCACCGTAGACCAGGCGATCGCCAACCTTCAGGGCGAAGATCTGGGACTGCGGGTGTATGCGGCCTGGTGGCTAGGACGGTTTCGGGTCGATGCCCCAGAAGCCGTTGATATCTTAATGGCCGCCTTGGACGATGAAGACGATCGCACGCACGCGGGCGGCTATCCGCTGCGGCGCAATGCGGCACGGGCATTGGGCAAGTTAGGCGACCATCGAGCTGTCCCAGCCCTGATGCGCGCCCTGGAATGCTCTGACTTCTATGTCCGAGAAGCCGCCGCCCAGTCTTTGGAAATGTTAGCAGACGGCTCCTGTATTGCTAGGTTACGCGAGTTACTCAACAACCAGATTCCCGGCACCCTACCCGCACGGGAACCCCCTCAGCTGACTCAGCCGTTTGATGCCATCCTAGAGGCATTGGGCACCCTCGGTGCCGTCGATGCTATTGCCGACATTCTGCCGTTTTTAGAGCACGACATCCCTCGAATTCAGTATGCCGCCGCTCGGTGCATGTACCAACTGACGCCGAATCCCCAGGTGGCCAATCAGTATGGCGATCGCCTGCTGCACGCGTTAGCGAACGCTGACCTGCAGCTGCGACGAGCTGTGCTGGCCGATTTGGGCGCAATCGGATATCTACCTGCTGCGGAGGCGATCGCCCAGACCCCGGCAGAAAATAGCTTAAAGCTAATTGCCTTGAAAGGCGTATTGGAAAAACAGCTGCTGCACACCACACCACCTCATCTATCGGATGGAGCATTGAACGTGATGGTCTTAATGGATGATTTGTTGTAGCAGAAAGAGCGAGAATGTAGAAGGTAGACCTTATTCGTCCCTCCTCCGCCATGGCTGACCACCTTTCTTCCCTGATTCGGGCTGTAGATGCCGCTGATTCTTCGCCGCGTTTGTTAGAAGCCGTGCAAAATCTAGCAGCAGCTCATTTAGCAGGAGCCATTCCTACGCTAATTGCGACTCTCAGCTACAACAATCCAGGGGCAGCCGTTGCCGCAGTCGATGGGCTAATCCAATTGGGAGAACCGGCTGTTCCGGCGTTGCTGGAACTGCTGGATCTGCATAACTACACCGCTAGAGCCTGGGCCATCCGTGCCCTAGCTGGCATTGGCGATCCAAGAGGGCTAGTCACCTTATTGGGAGTGGCCACGGCTGATTTTGCCATGAGCGTCCGGCGAGCCGCCGCTAGAGGTTTGGGCACCATGAAGTGGCACTGGTTTCCAGACCATCTTTTAGAAATGGCTCAGGGAGAAGCATTGGACGCTCTGCTGTTTGTGGCACAGCAGGATGAGGAATGGGTGGTGCGCTACTCAGCGGTTGTGGGCTTAGCAGCGCTGGCCAATGCAATTAGTGCCGCCAATCCCGAATGGCGATCGCAAATCCAGGCTCAATTTGAGCACATGGCCAGCCATGACAGCAGTGGGGCGGTCCGGGCGCGGGTCTGGATGGCACAGCAACAGCTCCAGTCGGAAACAGTCATTCAATCTGCAATTGAGCAGCTGCCATCGCCCCTGTCTGCCACAGACTGGCAGATGATTTTAGAGAAGCTATACGAGCGCAAAGGGGAAGAGCGACTGGTGTTGGCAGCAGGCGACCCACGCCTCTATCGCGATCTGGCCGTATCCATCGCTCAGCCGCCCAATGGCGCTCAGTAGCTGCCATCGCAGCAGGCTGTGGAAATGGAGTGTTATGCTGCTGCGCTCTGTGAGGCCGCAATTTTATGGGGATGGCGTTTATGTAGATGGCGTTGACGGGGATGGCGTCAGCAGCATGACCTGTTGACGTTGCAGCGATCGCACGGCATCTAAGTCTCCACCCACCGTCTGCAAAATTTGAGCCACTGTTTTCTGTGCAGCGGCATTACCGTCGCAGTGGCGCAAGAACTGCCACTCTGCCTCGTTCAAATTCACAACTTGATAGTCGTGATTAAAAAACTGTGGACTATCGCGCCAGCCTTGAATGCAGGGACTGGGTTCGGGAATGGCAGATTGCAGATCGCGATCTAACGCCCAATCTTGTTTAGGCAGCGGCGGGCGTCCCAAAAAGAATTCGTAATGAGTAATGGCCTGTGGATCGAGCAATTCAATTAACCGATAGCGCTGGCGATCGCTCAACTCGTTAGCTCGCTCCACTAGCTCTGGTGCTTTGCCAATCAGTCGCTCCAAATTCCACACTTGCGGATTAGAGAAACCCACAAATTCTAGACCCGATGCGTCAATTAATTCAAACACCGTATTGATGTTGTAATCAATCTCTTGCGGATGGACATACATGTCGGCGAAATACGCATCGCGCTGATTTTCCCACGACCAGCGTTCCTGTTCCCGTTGGCGCAGGCGGTTATCGTCTGGCAACGCCGCAAATAGCTGTCGCCCCACAGACACACCATCCGTGTAGTCGCCCCGTTTCTCTCCCTGCAAGAGGGCGATCGCCTTCTGCATCAACTGAATTTCCCATCGACCCAACTCACCATAGACAAAGATGTGGAAAATGCCACCCGGTGCCAGCTTTTTCGCCAATGCCTGAATGCCGCCAATTGGATCAGGGGTGTGGTGCAGCACACCCACACAGTTGATTAAATCAAACTCTCCTGGCAACTGTTCGGCATCAAACAAGCTGAGATGATGAAACTCTACTCCCATCGCCCCCGACTTCTGACACCGCTGTTTGGCAACGGCCAGCGCCCCAGCACTCAGATCAATCCCGACCACGCTGGCATCCGGATTGAGATGCACCAAATATTCAGTCCCGACCCCCGTACCGCACCCGGCATCAAGAATCCGAGCGTTGGCATGCGGCGGCTTGCGTCCGGTGCAAAAGTTGTAAGCGGCCAACCAGTTCCAGCGCCAGTTGTAGCCCGGAGGCGGTTCATCCAACAACGGTTCGGGTGGAAACGGATAGGTGTTATAGAGTTTGGCAACGGCGGCGCTAATGGCTTGAGAATCGGACATGACTGGTGTGCTTAATGATTGAATGGATGGCGTAACCCAGTTACCATTGTCCCAAACTCTATGCGGATGGCAGCAGTTATGCCAAGAAATTAACCAAGCGGCGATCGCACCCTGCGCACCCTGCTGTTGAAGGCTGGGTAGTTACCCGGAGTCTTTGAGCTAAACCCTAATTTGGCTAGAAATAGCCGTAAAAATGCTGATTCTCCTGTGTCATAAAAATTCCTATGCTGTTTGGGATGGCGAGACGATAGCGCACTATGAATGCTAACCCGTGGGGTTTAAGGCGCTAGCGTACACCCGACATTCTGTATTTTAAAACCTGTCTGGCAAGGAAACATTCACAATGACAACGTTACAAAAGTGGGCGATCGCATTTATCGGGTGTTCCGTTTTAGGCTTGGGTCTACCCCAGGTAGCATTTGCTCAACAGTCATTAAGTGATGAAGACATTGCCATCATTGAAGCAGCCTGTGATGCAATTGATACCGGAGATATCACTCAAGATGACCTAGATACACTAGATGATGATGAATTTGGTGCGTTGATGGGAGCCTGTGCCGCTATTGCCGATGGCTCTGTCAGCGAAGCCGACTACAGTGTATATGTTGAAGAATTTAGCATCATTGAAACGTATTATGAGGAGTATTCTGTAGAGTCCTCTGAAGAAACTGTTGAGTCTTCTGAAGAAGTTACCACTGAAGAAACCGTTGAGTATTCAGAAGAAGAGTCTGTAGACGAAGAAGAATATTCGGAAGAAGAGTCTGTAGACGAAGAAGAGGAATATTCAGAAGAAGAGTCTGTAGATGAAGGAGAAGAATATTCGGAAGAAGAGTCTGTAGACGAAGAATCCTAATCCTTCCTACTCGCTAAAGCCTATACCGATTGTTGATGAAGCTGAATGGAGCAAGGGGTTTAAGCCCCTCGCCTCGCAAGAGTTCATTCTGCTCAGCCTTAAATCAAATTGGGATTAGATTGTTCCTGTTAACCCTGCTGTGATCCTGCTCTCGTAGAGCGTGTTTCACAGCAGGGTTTATGTTTGGCGATTGCCGAATGCGACTAGCTTGATTCGAGGTTCGATTCTAGGTCAGACAGTTTAATGCCGCGAATTGAGCAGTCGAGCAACTGCATTGGGTGTAACACGGGCGTCTGCTGGCCTTGAATGGTTAGGTGTTTGCTAATTTGGACAAAGCAACCAATGTTGGCCGAGGCAATCACCGACGCGCCTGTATTCAATAGATTGGTCACCTTTTGCTGCCCCAATTCTTCTGCAACGTCTGGTTGCAGGATATTGTAAACGCCAGCGCTGCCGCAGCACAGCGCCGCATCAATGGGTTCGCGTAATTGCACACCCGGAATTTGACGCAGCAGTTGCCGAGGTTGCAGGCTAATTTTTTGGCCGTGCAGCATATGGCAGGCGTCTTGGTACACCATTGTCAGCGGCTCGTCTTGCAACGGCGACAGGGGCGCAGTCAATCCCACGTCTGCTAAAAATTCCTGCACGTCTTTTACTTTTTGCACAAAGGCTTGAGCGCGATCGCCATACTCAGGGTCGTCTTGGAGAATGTGGCCATATTCTTTGAGCGTGTGCCCACAGCCGGACGCGTTGACCAAGATGGCGTCAACCTCAGTGTGCTCAAAGGCGTCGATCATCTGGCGCGCCATTTCTTGCGCCTGCGCCTCTTGCCCCTGGTGATGGGAGAGGGCACCGCAGCAGCCCTGCATCTGTGGCACCACTACCTCGCAGCCGTTGGCGATGAGGACGCGCACCGTGGCATCATTGACCACTGGGTTAAACAACCGCTGCACGCAGCCCAGCAGCATCCCCACCCGATAGCGGGTGTTGCCTGTAGCTGGAATCAGTGCCGGGATGGTGTCTTGAAAGGCGGTGGGGGCAATTTTGGGCAGCATGGATTCCATGGCCGCTAGCTGAGGTGAGAGTTGCTTTAAGACGCCAAGCGATCGCACCAATTTCTGCAACCCGGACTTCTGATACAGCCCCAATGGCCGTAGCAGTATCCGCATCCGGCCAGGATAGGGAAAGGTGGAAAAAATGAGGCGGCGCAGCAGGCGCAGCGGGAGCGATCGCTCAAAATTGCGTTCGATTTGGGGGCGGGTGGCGGCAATCAGCTGGTCATATTGCACCCCCGACGGGCAGGTCGTCACACAGGCCAAGCACCCCAGACACGAATCGAAATGCTGCACCGTACTGTCCGCCAGTGGCGCATCCCCTTCGTTGATGGCATCCATCAGGTAAATGCGGCCTCGGGGTGAGTCGGTTTCTTTGCCCAGTATCCGGTAGCTGGGGCAAGTGGCCAAACAAAAGCCGCAGTGGACGCAGGTATCGATCAGCTTGGGGTCAGGCGGATTGTGTGCATCAAAGCCTGGGATGTCTGCTGTGTTTAGCGGAAGATTGGTAAATGAAACGGGATTTTCCGAAGTTTGCATTTTTTAAATTAACGGAGAAATTATGCTGAGCCAGAACCGCCCTAAATGCCGACCTAAATGCCGCTGATGAATCGGCCTGGGCTTAGCAGGTTACTTGGATCAAACTGTTGCTTTAGACCTCGCATCAGCGCGATCGCATTGCCTGTGTAGCCCCACACATCGACCTGTTGCTTGAGCGACTGGGGAGCCTGTAAAACAGTGAGGAAGCCTCCTTGATCCTGGCACAGTTGCCGAATTTGGGGCAGCTGCTCTGCCTCGGTGGCGGCAAAGCGCAATCGACCTAAGCCGCTACCTGCATGAATCTGCGCTAAGTCTAACTGCGGAACAAGCGCCTTAATTTGCTGCAATACGGCTACTGCTGTTGAGGGCGTTACTCCTATTTTGCAGGTGATAGCCCGGTTATGGGCGGTGGGTTCCCCTATTTGTTGCAATTGTTGCCATAGAGCTACGTCGTTTGCTGGGGAGATAGCGGCATCAGATTGCCTTGGCAGAGTGCGGATCTCCAACCCCAAGGCGTGCCCCACTGCGGTAAACTGCTGCGTCTGGGTGCTAACGCCGACGGCAATGCCTTGAAATCTTACGAGTAGAGCGATCGCGTCTGCTGGTTTCAGCTCTGTCCAGGCTGGAGCCATGACCAATTCCACCGCTGTAGGTGTCAGAGCCGAACTGAGCAGGGTTTGGGTGGCGCGGGCGATCGCCTGCGCGTCTCCAGTCAGCACCAGCGTTTGCGATACATCTGGCAACGGATAGACCCGAAATGTCACCTGGCTGAGAATGCCCAGTGTGCCCCAAGACCCGGTGAACAGTTTCATTAGGTCATAGCCTGCTACATTTTTGACCACCCGCCCACCGGCTTTAGCCACTTGCCCATCGGCGCGCACGACTGTCATGCCAATCAGCAGATCGCGCACCCCGCCATAGCGATGCCGCCAGGTACCCGAGTCGGCGGTGGCGACAATGCCCCCCAGCGTGGCGTCTGTGCCATAGGTGGGGTCGAGCGGCAAAAACTGCCCCTGTGTTGCCAAAATTGCTTGCAAGTCGGCCAGCCGCATTCCGGCTTCAGCGGTGACGGTTAAGTCTCCGGCGGCGTGGTCAATTAGCCGCCCTAGGCAAGCCGTGCTCACCACAACGGTAATGCCTTCAGCCAATCCACCCCAGGCTAGTTTGGTGCCGCTGCCGCACGGCAGCACTCGCCAATGCTGTTGGTGACAGAGGGTGATCACCCCTGCCAGCTGCTCTGGGGTTTGCGGATACACTAGGCAAACAGGAGCGGTAGGGTTGACCGGATGAGGGGCGATCGCGGCCATGATCTGCTGCTGCATCGAGGCATCCACCGCGTCCCAGCCGACAGTGCCATCTCGACCCACAATGTGTTCTAAACGTTCTAACGGTTGAGCAACGATGCTCATGAGCAGCTCCCCACGGCCATAGTTCAAACCCCGACTGTACACCAGAGACTGTATACCAGAGTATGTGGATAGCGAAACGAAATCTATGGATAATCTACGAAAAAGTAGAAAAAATGGGCTGAAACCTCCCAGAGACTTGCATTTTAGCGTGGAGCTAGGCCATACCCACTCTACGAATAAAAATCATCGAACTTGGCAGCCGAATTGCTGCTATCCTTATTTTTTACACTCGGCTTGCCAACTGCATCTCCCCCATCAGCCGGTCAGCTTTTTTCAGCCAGTTACGATCTTGAGC
>CASBQJ010000175.1 GCA_949127705.1 Synechococcales cyanobacterium PMM_0085 | reverse complement strand
TTAGTAGGCTGATAGTTGACCTCCTATGATAAAAGTTAAGACAATTGTAAAAGGATTCAATGCCGGAAAGCCCTCAAAACGGAAAGCTGCGAGTAGTAAACTCAGCATTCCCCAGGAAGACGAATAAAATATCGTTAGTGGGTTACGCTTAGTAAAGCGATGCTGGGCGGTTGCGACTAGCTAAATCCATGCTTAATACATTGCTGGATATTTTAGGATACCTAGCTGTCTAAGTATATGAAATCTGGCAAGTGCATCTTGATTTAGATGCATCTTGTATAGCATAGGCCAGCCTAAGTCGCTGAATTATAAGATTTTTAGTGCTGGAATTTCTGAAATATTTGGTACACAATGATTGACGAAGAGAAGCTATTAGAAGACGTGCAAGAAGCGATGGCTGAGGCTTCGAATGTGTTGAAAGTGGTGGATGGTGAGAGCATGGCTGTTGAGACAAATCAGGTGGATGATGAATCCATTAAGGGTTCTGAGGCGTTGGCGGACAAAGAGGTCGTAGACTCTACGCTTGAGGTTGAAGCTGAAGCGATTGAGACTCCTGAGGGAGTAGAGAAACAGCCCGATGTAGTAGCTCTGACTCAAGAACTTGAGGCGCTCAAGCTTCAAGCAGAGGAGCGCACAGGTCAATTTATGAGGATTGCAGCGGATTTTGAAAATTTCCGTAAGCGGACTCAGCGAGAAAAAGAAGAGCTGGAACAGCAGATTAAGTGCAATACTGTGGTAGAGTTGCTGCCCGTTGTTGACAATTTTGAGCGGGCGCGATCGCAAATTAAGCCGCAAGGTGAAGAGGCGATGGCAATTCATAAGAGCTATCAGGGCGTATACAAAGATTTAGTGGATCGGCTTAAGCGGATTGGCGTGGCACCGATGCGCTCTGAAGGTAAGGACTTTGATCCAAATATGCACGAAGCTGTCATGCGGGAATCTACTGATGAGTTCCCAGAGGGCACAGTCATTGAGGAACTCGTACGAGGCTACCTGCTGGGAGAGCGCGTATTGAGGCATGCTATGGTCAAAGTAGCCGCTCTACCTGAGTTAGAAGACGATTCGCAGTCGGGCGAAGCGGGGATGTCTGAGGTCTGATACTCGGGTAGAGTAAAAGGTAGCAGAGTTCTATTTGATACTGAAGCAGTTCGGGTCTTGACTAGATCTATCGATGTTGTCAAGCAACGTTTTTCAATTTGGTTCAGGGAGCGATCGCAGAGTTTTTTATCTGAACTGCTCAAAGTTGTGGGCATTTGCGGAATACTCTGCTAGAAATGAGTTCAGTTGTTCCACAGAGTTGCACTCATTCACTTGAATACATGGACAGCCGCTAATTATGGGAAAAGTCATTGGTATTGACCTGGGCACAACAAACAGCTGTGTTGCTGTGTTAGAGGGCGGTCAACCTGTCGTTATTGCCAACTCCGAAGGAGGGCGAACTACGCCCAGCATTGTGGGCTTTGGCAAAAGCGGCGAACGCCTTGTGGGACAACTGGCAAAGCGGCAAGCCGTAACCAATGCAGAAAACACCATTTTTAGCATTAAGCGGTTCATCGGCCGCCGTTGGGATGAAACCACAGCAGAACGGACGCGAGTCCCTTACAACTGCGTGCGCGGCAAAGACGACACCGTAGATGTTCAAATTCGAGGTCGCAGCTATACCCCTCAAGAGGTATCAGCCATGATCTTGCAAAAGCTGAAGCAAGATGCTGAAAACTATTTGGGAGAGCCTGTCACTCAAGCGGTGATTACTGTTCCTGCCTACTTCACCGACGCCCAGCGGCAGGCCACTAAAGATGCTGGCACCATTGCTGGGCTTGAAGTCCTCAGAATTATCAACGAGCCTACCGCCGCTGCCCTTTCCTATGGGTTAGACAAGCAAGATCAAGAGCAGAGCGTTTTGGTGTTTGACTTGGGCGGTGGTACGTTTGACGTGTCTGTACTTCAGCTAGGCGACGGCGTTTTTGAAGTCAAAGCCACCTCAGGGAATAACCACCTAGGCGGCGACGATTTTGACAACTTTGTGGTGCGCTGGCTGATGGACTGCTTCCAAACCCAGGAAGGGATTGACCTTTCAACTGACAAAATGGCGCTTCAACGCCTCCGAGAAGCTGCTGAAAAGGCGAAAATTGAGCTTTCCAGCATACTGAACACCACAATTAATTTGCCCTTTATCACGGCAGATGAGACTGGGCCAAAACATCTAGAGATGGAGCTATCGCGCGCCAAGTTTGAAGACTTAGTCAGCACCTTGGTAAAAGACACGATTGAACCTGTCACCCAAGCGCTGAAAGACTGTGGGTTAAACCCTGACCAAATTGACAAAATTATTTTGGTCGGTGGGTCAACCCGAATTCCGGCGGTGCAAGACGCAATCAGAGAGCACTTTAGCGGCAAACCTCCTGATCGCTCCGTTAATCCCGATGAGGCCGTAGCACTAGGGGCAGCGATCCAGGCAGGTGTTTTGGGCGGCGAAGTCAAAGATCTATTGCTGTTAGATGTGACCCCCTTGTCTTTGGGAATTGAAACCCTGGGTGAGGTCTTTACAAAAATTATTGAACGAAACACAACTGTACCAACCAGTAAAACGCAGACCTTTTCAACGGCAACAGATGGTCAAACATCTGTTGAAATCCATGTGTTGCAGGGTGAGCGCGCTCTAGCAAAAGACAATAAGAGCCTAGGTAAATTTCAGCTAACAGGTATTCCTCCTGCTCCTCGGGGAGTGCCGCAAATTGAGGTGTCGTTTGAAATCGACGCCAATGGCATCCTTCAAGTCTCAGCCCGCGATAAGGGCACCGGTCGAGAGCAAAGTATCCGCATTAGCAATACTGGTGGCTTAAGCGAAGCTGAAGTGGAGCGGATGCGTCAGGAAGCAGAAATGTATGCCGAAGAAGATGGGGTACGTCGGCAGTTAATTGAATATCGCAACCAAGCAGACATCTTGTTCACCAACTACGAAACAACGCTGCGCGATAATGGTGATCTGATCCCCGAATCTTACAAGACTCAAGCTGCTGAGAAAGTGGCGGAATTGCGGTCAGCGATCGCCGATCGTTCTATTAGCATAGAGGCAATGAAAGCTCGGCTTGACTCTCTGCAACAGGCTCTGTTTGCGCTAGGCTCTGCCGTTTATCAACAAACCATTCAGCCAGAGGACGACTATGACGAGGATGGCGTGGAACATGCCACAGCCGTCTGGGCTAATGGGAACGGCGAACTACCAATCGATCCCTCAGAAGAGTATGATGAGAGCTACAACTTTGAGAATGACGAAACGGTAACAGCCGATTATGAAGCGGTCGATTGACGCCAAGGCTAAACTCACTTAGACCCGCTTCAGCGTTATTCGAAACCGCGCTAAATTCAAAACCGAGCTGAAGCCAGGTTATTTGGTCGGTTTAAGATCTATTCGTTACGATGTAAGCGGTAGGGTTCTATCAAGTAAAATCCTGACCTTCAGATGACTGATTTCTTTTTCACCCTCTTCTAGCAGCGCTCTATGCCCCGTGACTACTACGAAATCCTTGGCGTCTCCCGTGATGCAGATAAGGAGGATGTTAAGCAAGCCTACCGCCGACTCGCGCGCAAGTATCATCCTGACGTCAACAAGGAAGAGGGGGCAGAGGAGCGGTTCAAGGAAATAAACCGAGCGTACGAAGTGCTTTCGGAACCAGAAACCCGCGCCCGCTATGATCGCTTTGGAGATGCTGGAGTTAGCTCAGCCGGTGGCGCAGGCTACCAAGACCTTGGCGATATGGGTGGCTTTGCCGATATTTTCGAGAGCTTTTTCAGTGGCTTTTCTAATGCCCCGGGCCAGCAGACTCGACGGAGAACGGGACCGATGCGAGGCGACGACCTGCGTCTAGATCTAAAATTAGACTTTCGAGAAGCAGTATTTGGCGGCGAGAAAGAAATTCGCATTAGCCACCTAGAAACCTGTAATACCTGCACAGGGACGGGAGCAAAGCCTGGTACGCGACCTAAGACCTGCGGTACCTGTGGTGGCTCTGGGCAGGTGCGTCGCGCCACTCGTACTCCCTTTGGCAGTTTTACCCAAGTTTCTACTTGTCCCACCTGTAATGGCGGGGGTCAGGTGATTGAGGACAAATGCGACGTTTGCGGAGGCAGCGGGCAAAAACAAGAGGCCAAGAAGCTGAAGATTACAATTCCGGCTGGAGTAGACAACGGTACTCGACTGCGAATTTCATCTGAAGGGGATGCGGGTCAACGCAGTGGCCCTTCTGGGGATCTATATGTTTACCTCTTCGTCAATGAGGATGCCGAGTTTCAGCGCGATGGCATCAATATTTTGTCGGAGCTAAAAATTAGCTATTTGCAGGCAATTCTGGGCTGTAAGCTAGACGTGAGCACGGTCGATGGCCCTATAGAAACTATCATTCCACCAGGGATACAGCCCGGCACCGTTTTAACGTTAGAAGATCGCGGCGTACCACGGCTTGGGAACCCCACTAGTCGGGGGGATCATTTGATGACCGTGTCAGTAGACATTCCAACGCGAGTGTCTGCTGAAGAGCGAGAACTATTAGAGAAACTGGCCAAAATTAGGGGCGATCGCGTGGGTAAAGGGGGTAAAGGCTTGCTTGACAACCTATTTCACAAGTCATGAGCCAGTCTCCTTCTACAGCGGTGAATTCACCGCAGCTACCCAATGCCAAGCTAGACCTACGGGGGACACCCTGCCCCATTAACTTTGTGCGCACGAAGCTGCGGCTAGAAAAAATGGCTCCTGGTGCAGTGTTAGAAGTGTGGCTAGATCCAGGTGAACCGATTGAGCAAGTACCCGACAGTCTCAAAATGGAAGGGTATGCTATCGAGCAATTGGAAAATCGGACGGACTTTTTTATCTTGAAAGTTCGCTGCCCCGACTAGGGCGGTTATGCCAGACCCCAACACAGCCGAGGTTAATGTCATCGCTGCGCTCTCCATCGATCACGATCAGATAGATCATGGGGACAGCGGTTTACTTTGTGGAACCGTAATCGCAGTTCAAGCCAACTATTATTGGGTGCAGTTTGAGCCAAGCACCCTACCCACTGCCGTACTCACAGCCGCCCAGGGTGACGACGTGTTACTGCTCTGTACTCGCCGCAGCCGTCTAAAAAAAATTGGGCAGCAGGTGATGGTGGGCGATCGAGTTCAGGTGGAAGAAGCCGACTGGGCAGGTGGACGGGGAGCGATCGCCCAAGTTCTACCTCGCCACAGTGAATTAGACCGCCCACCCATGGCCAACGCCGACCAGATTTTGCTGGTATTTACCTTAGCAGAACCCGCTCTTGAACCCGTTCAGCTCAGCCGATTTTTGGTTAAGGCAGAGTCTACCGAAATC
>CASBQJ010000174.1 GCA_949127705.1 Synechococcales cyanobacterium PMM_0085 | reverse complement strand
GTTGGTTAGATCCTGGGCAGCTTGAATAGCGCCCATCACGGCTGCTGTATCCAACGCGTGCTGCATGACGCTGTGTCCAATCCCATACTGGCTGGTGGAATGGGCGGCATTTCCCAGCACCAAAATTTCGCAGTTGTTGAGTTCGATCCCCGCCGACGCCGATGCCACCGATGAGTAAAGGCTGTAGTTGTGGCAAATATCGGCTTCCGTTAGCACCTGCCGCGAGATTTCACCCAGCGCCACAGCCACTCCTAGCGCCGCCGCGCCGCGTGAGTAGCCCATAGATTTGTAAGTATCGGTCGTTTTGAGGAGATGGGCATCGTAGCCCTGAAGCCGAGATGAGGCCAGCAGGGGACATTTAATTTGGACAAAGTGAACTTCTTGAGGTGTCAGTTGAGCTTGGGCGATCGCCGCTTCTACGCCTGCCGCTACCGCATCCACCATGGCCAGCGTCCCAATCTCCTCGGGGCGAAAAGCTCTGGTATGACTGATGCCTAGGACTAGACCGAGCTGGGCGATCGCCCCCGGCAGCGACGGTTGCCGCGTAAACACCGTCAGGTGAGGACTCAAAACGCCCTCCGTGCCGCCCGACATGACGTAGACGATTTGGTCAGTCTGATTGGGGCCAATATGCGATCGCAAATAGGCTTTGAGCGTTTGGATCGCAAACCCTCGGGTAAAGTCATTGACACAGCCATTGCCCTCAGTCTTACCGAGAATCGCTACAATCGTCGCCGGATCGAGCCTTTGGGTTTGAATTAACTGCTCTAGCCCCGTCAAATCATCTGGGCTGGTTTGAGCAATTTTGAAAACGTTGACCTGCATGGATTGACCTGAATCGAGTGACCTGCGGTGCCGCAGAGCGGGTAATTGCACTATGTAATTGCCCTATGCGTGCCGAAATAGAAACCTGGCTATTCGCGCCAGGATGGGAACTTGGGCAGTCGGTTGAAAAAGGCAAAATCATGATTGGGCCACAGCTCAGCATTTTCTGACTGCGCCATGGCGTTGAGTTTTCGAATGCTGGCGATCGCCAGCGCCTCATTATCTTGCCAGCAGTACCCCGGTGCGACTTCGTCCGTCAGGTTTTCCGTGAGATCGGCAGCATCCCCACATAAAACCACAGGCTTGCCCGTTGGAAGTTCAATCAATAGCGACATATGGCCAGCCGTATGGCCCGGTGTGGCGATCGCATACACCCCCTTTGAGACTTGATATTCACCGCTTTGCAGACACCACTGGTCACTAGTGGCAATCTCATCTTCAAAAACGCCATCGTCGAGCTTCGTGCGGGCAGCAGCCAGTTCTTCACGATGCACATGGATTTCACACCCTGACAGATCACACAACCCACCCGCATGGTCAAAGTGTAGATGCCCCAGAAATACAACATCAATGTCTTTAGCCGTTAGCCCCAGCCGTTGGAGGTAATGGGGAATGCGTTGCTCCTCAGACATTTGCGGTGGTTCAAATAGAGGCCGCATCGGGTCAAAAAAAGTTGCCCGCAGTTCGGGTGTAGCGATCTTGCCATAGTCACAGCCCACGTCATACAAAATCCGACCATCCGGTGTCTCAATCAGGTAGGCCAGAATTGGCGCGTCGATAAATTCGCCATCGCCTCTGTTGCGGGTAGAGACTACCTTTTCGTAGCGATGCGTACCGGTTAGCAACGGCCAGAGTCGCAGGGCGCGAGCCATAGTATTCTCCAGAGAGTTCGGGGGTTATCTACCAGTATCTTTACTCAAGGCGATCGCAGCGTACAAGTCTCTATTTAAAAAGTAGAAAAAACAAAGCCATCTACTCTAGGAGAGCTACGATGATATCTTTCTTTGAAATCATTCTGGCTCTATAGGATTCTGTATGCAAATGTTCACTATAAACATTCTGGGGACTGTGTGATAGGACTGAAAGCTCTGAAAACTCGTTAAGTCCAGCAAAACCAGCATAGAGAATCCTGAAGAGCCATCATTCTTGAGCCGAATAACAGCTCAAAGCAGCAATAGATAAACCCAAACTTAGCACCAATCGTTTTCGATCGCCTATTGCTTTTGATTGTTATACTGCTGGAGATTGAACTGTTGATCAGCGCAGGGAAGGCAAGTGCATGATACTAGATAATAAGCAGCAAGCAGAAGAAGAGCTAGAAAATGCTGATCTTAATCTAGGTATCGACCCGGATGAAGATGAAAGTATAATTCAGCCATTCGACCCTGAGCTGATTAGGGTCGAAACTCGACCAATGACAATTGACTTATTGCTGCAACGGATTAAATATGAGGAGCTTAATCTAACACCAGACTTCCAACGGAAGGACGGAATTTGGAATAATCGCACTAAAAGCCGCCTCATTGAATCTATTCTCATTCGAATTCCATTGCCAGCCTTCTATATGGATGCTACGGATGAGGATAGGTGGGTTGTTATTGACGGCCTACAAAGATTAACAACTTTAAAGATGTTCGTTATCAATAAAGAGAACGATGAAAATAGCAAAAGTAGAGATACAGATAAACCCCTGAAGCTTTCCGAACTTGAGTTTCTAACACAGCTTAACGATAAAACTTTTGACGAATTACCTCGTAATTTTCAAAGACGAATTATTGAGACTCAGGTAACAGTTTACCTGATTGAAAAAGGAACTCCCGCCGCTGTCAAATTCAATATCTTCAAGCGTATTAACACGGGTGGATTACCCCTATCACTTCAAGAAATCCGTCATGCTCTAAACATAGGTAAATCAACAGAGCTATTGAAGAGACTTGCTAACTCAACAAAATTTAAGCAGGCAACTGCTTATAGAAACTTCAACCAGCGAATGACAGATCGGGAATTTATACTCCGTTTTTTAGCCTTCGTTATTCACCCCTACACCGAATATAAAGCTACAGAGTTTGATAGCTTTTTAAGTGATGTAATGGCAGAAATAAATGATATGAGTGAACAAGAGATAAACAATTTGGAACTAAAATTTGACCAGGCAATGACTGCTGCTTATCAGATATTTGGCAATGATGCTTTTCGTAAGCGATCTAGGTCAGATGCTCCAAGATCACCAATTAATAAAGCGCTTTTTGAATCTTGGTCAGTTAACTTGAGTAAGTTGGATAGTGAACAGCTCCAAACCTTAATAGATCGCAGGGATCAATTGAAAGAGGGCTTTATCCGGCTTATGAATGATCGCGAGGTAGATCCTAAGTTTGAAGTATCTATTTCTGTAGGGACAGGAGATACTAGAAAAGTTAAGCGAAGGTTCGGCGCTATTGAGCAGTTAATTCAAGAGGTTTTAGCGTGATTCACAAACTACGCTTACAAAATTTCAAACGGTTTGAGGATCAATCTCTGGAAATTGGGAACTTGACCCTCCTTTCAGGACTCAATGGAATGGGGAAATCCTCTGTTCTACAATCTCTTCTATTGTTACGTCAGTCATATCAGCAAAGATTACTGGAATCTACTGGCTTAGCGTTAAACGGTGATCTAATTCATATTGGCACTGCTAGAGATGCCCTATTCGAGGATGCGAAAGAGGACAAAATTGGATTTGCTATTACCTTTAAAAATGGCAACGAAGCAACCTGGCAATTTGGGTATGATCCTGAAGCAGATATTTTGGGACTAACTTCACTTGCTGTGCCACCCGAAACTTATCAATTCAGCTTGTTTAACGATGATTTTCAATATTTGCAGGCTGAACGCCTTGGACCTCGAACTTCTTTCGCAATGTCTGATTTTCAGGTACGCCAACATCGACAGCTAGGAACTATGGGTGAGTACACTGCTCACTTCTTATCAATTTTTAGAGACTCTGAAATTCCAAATTCTACTCTCAGTCATCCGCAGGCAAAGTCGTCAAACTTGCTGAGTCAAGTCGAAGCCTGGTTGAGTGAAATTAGTCCTGGAACTCGGATTCACATCATTGATAGCCCAGGTATGGACTTAGTGAGTCTGCAATATTCATTTGGCCTAAGCAAAGAATATCGTGCAACGAACGTTGGCTTCGGTATTACTTACACCTTGCCTGTGATTACTGCCATCCTGTCGGCCAAACCTGGAGCTTTACTGTTGCTTGAAAACCCAGAGGCACATCTCCATCCTAAAGGGCAAGCTCGAATGGGAAGTTTACTGGCTCAGGCAGCAGCTCAAGGCGTACAAGTTATTTTAGAAACCCACAGTGATCATGTACTGAATGGAATTCGGCTTGCCGTGCATGGAGGAAACCTTGATCCTGATACAGTACGACTACATTTTTTCCAGCGACGTGAAGCTCAAGGGCAAACCATTAGTGAAGTGATTTCACCCAAAATGAATCGTAGAGGGCGAATTGACCAATGGCCTGATGGCTTTTTTGATGAGTGGGATAACAGTCTTGACGTCTTGCTTCAGCCTATTGAAGAATAATTATGGCAGTGGAAATGGTTCTAAATGATCTGTCTCTTACTTCTCCTGTCAGTGAACGAGGAGTTGCCAGGAAGATGATGACTGACTTGATTGATGTGCTAGTTGTAGCAAGAAAATCTGGAGTAAAGGTACTGCGTACTCAGAATAACCTCTATGCTCTTATGCTTTCACCTGACTATCCCATTGCTAGCTGGTTAAAGGATAGCCAAGTTGAACGAGAAGAGCGTAGCTTTTTACGAACGATTGGAACTAAGACACCTCTGTTGGTAGAGATTGCAGATCCAACCGTTCAACGGGAGGAGAATTTAGCTGATTTTAAGTACGAGGGTGAGACAGCTTATGCGTTGGGCATTGCGTACTTGTTAAATGCTCTGGCAATTAGTTTTCACTCTGAGTCAAGGTGGAACTGTGACAGTTTAGATTTGGAGATTACAAGGCTAGAAGATGAAACAAATTCAGAGAATATAACTGGGGAACTGAAACTGACGACGAGTACTGAAAGGCTAATTCATGCTAGCCGAAGAGAGCATATTGTTGGGCACAAAGAACAGATCGAGTATCGTCTCCATGCAGAACCTTGGCATCCTCAAGACGAATTGTTACCTTGCTATGTCACAGCAAATGGAAAGAATCTCCTGGGTACTTGGTTAGATTCTCTTAGCGATCTATTAGCAAAGGAAATTATCCAAGCTAGGCTCAATCAGGTAAGGCAGGGTATTTTAGGTGACTGTAAATCTGTTGGGGATGGTGTGTGGGAATTAAGAATTTTTCATGGCCCTGCCTACCGAATTTATTTCGGTCAAGTTACAACGACACAGAGATTACTTTTGTATGGAGGAGATAAAAGCACTCAGGTACAGGACATTATTAAGGCTAAGCAGCATTGGCAAGATTATAAGCAACAACGTACCTTGGGCTAAAAATCATAAACCCTATTATGAGAACATGTTTAATCACCACCTGATGTAATTAATTGGCAAGTTAATAAGCGTATTCTTTGTCCTGCCTTGCTCACTGAAGCAATGCAACAACTTTTATCCATATTATTGACATCTAAACGGGTTATGAAAACACTGGTCACTGGCGCAAACGGATTTACAGGCTCCCATTTGGTCAAGGCGCTGCTGCAACGTGGCGATCGCGTGGTGGTGCTGGTGCGCCAGACTAGCGACCTGTCGCGGCTGGCCGACTGCGAGGTGCAGTATGTTTACGGGGATGTAGGCGATCGCCAAGCCTTAACTGCCGCCATGCAGGGCGTGGACACGGTGTTTCACCTAGCGGCCTATGTGGAGTTGGGGATTGTAGACGCGGCGCGGATGGAAACCGTCAACGTGGACGGTACGCGGGCGGTGCTGGGCGCTGCCCGCGCGGCAAAGGTGGCCAAGCTGGTCTATTGCAGCACCATTGGCATCTACGGCAACACCCAAGGCACGGTGATTGATGAAACGTTTCAGCGCACCCAACAGGGATTTTCCTCTGCCTACGATGTGACCAAGTACAAGGCTCAGCAGCTAGTCGATCAGGCGGCGGCTGAAGGGTTTGATGTGGTTAGCGTCATGCCGTCGGGCATTTTTGGCGTCGATGATCCCCACTTTGGCCCTGTGGTACAAACCTTCCTCAAGGGCAAGCTCAAGGTGTGGGCGGGGGGCGATCGCATCACCGGGATTGTGCATGTAGATGACCTGGTGAACGCCATGCTGTTAGCGGCGGAAAAAGCGCCCCGAGGTGCCCACTACATTATTTCTGCCGGAGAGCTGACCACCCGCGACATGTTTGCCCAGCTCAGCCAAGCCTCTGGCGTCGCCGCCCCCACCGAACTGCCAGAACCCTTGGTACGTGCGATCGGCAACCTGCTCGAACCGATCGGTCGGCTATTCAACTGGCAACCCCCCATCAGCCGCGAACGGGTGCATTATTTGTACGATCGCTGCGTCCGGGTCGATAGCGCCAAGGCGCGCCGCGAACTCGGCTGGCAGCCGCGATCGGTAGAGTCTGTGCTGCGGGAGCTGGTCAGTGGGTGACCCTAATGCTGGAGTTGGATTGCCCGTTCAGAACTGCCTTTTCTTCGTATCTAATTAAAAATCCTGATCAATCTTCAAAAAAATGCCTCAGCCTGACTATGATGGCGGTGTGATAACGCGTGTGGTTGAGGAAACAGGATATGGTTTGGGATGCGAAGCACAGGAGGATGGATGTTACCAATCTTGGGTGCAGGCTAGGGATCGTGGGAGTATTGCTGTCTGCGGCTCCCGGATCTGCGGCTTCTGGTTATACCGGGTCTACGGTTGAAGCGCCAATTCAGCAGCATGCCTCTGGCTGGTCACTAGGTGATTCGCCAGGTGATTTACCAGGTGAACCTCTAGTGATCAGTCAAACGGTGCGCCCAGACCCGTCGCCAGTCGAACCCGATCGCGATCGCTTCCTCCAACCCACCCCGCTGCCCGCTCCGGTAGCACCTGCCGAACAGGCTCCGGTGATGACGCCGCCCTCACCTGCCCCGTCCCCAGTTCCAGTCCCAACCGGAACACCGCTGCCCAGCGATGAATTGGTGCCCATTGCAGTTGAGCGGATTGAGGTGGTGGGCAGTACGGTGTTTGACGCCGCAGATTTTGCGCCGATTGTCCAACCCGCCGCAGGCCAATCGCTCACGCTCGAAGGGCTGCGAAGTGTTGCCGACCAAATTACCCAGCTGTACTTAAACCAGGGCTATCTCACCTCTAGAGCCGTATTGGTAGACCAAGTGGTGACGGCAGGGGTGATTCAACTGCGGGTGATTGAAGGTAGCCTGGAAGCGATCGAAATTCAAGGTGCAGCACAAACCAATCCCGACTATGTGCGCCGTCGGGTCGCGCTGGGTGCCACCACGCCGCTGAACCAGGCAAATTTGGAAGACCAGCTGCGGCTGCTGCGCCTCGATCCGCTGTTTGACAACGTAGAAGCTAGCTTGCGAGCCGGAACTGGGCTGGGGCAGAGCATTCTGACTGTGCGGGTGACAGAGTCCAATCCCTTTTCGGGCAGTGTCAGTGTCGATAACTTTTCACCGCCGAGTGTGGGGTCAGAGCGCCTGGGGCTGGTGCTCAGCTACCGCAACTTGACGGGCTGGGGCGATGAGGTAACGGCGCAGCATTACCGCTCTACTACAGGCGGTTCTCGCATCTATGACCTTAACTACCGGATCCCGCTGAACCCGCTCAACGGCACCTTGCAACTGCGCGCGTCTCCCACAGATTATGAAATTACAGACCCGGCATTTTCAGGTCAAGACATTTCGGGTAATGCCGATGAATATGAAGTTAGCTTCCGGCAACCGTTAAGGCGATCGCCCCGCGAAGAATTTGCCCTCTCGCTCGGAGTCACCACCCGCGATGGCAATGCGTTTTTTAACGACTTTCAAATTGACGATAGCACCACCACCGTCATTGGGCTGGGACAAGATTGGGTGCTGCGCGATGTGAGTGGAGCTTGGGCGCTGCGATCGCAGTTCAACATTGGCACCAGCCTATTAAATGCTGACACGGGGGCAGAACCAGACGGGCTGTTTATTAGCTGGCTAGGGCAGGCGCAGCGGGTGCAGGTGCTGAGTTCTGACCACCTGTTGATTTTGCAAGCCGACCTGCAACTGACGCCCGACCCGCTGCCCGGTTCGGAGCAGTTTGTGATCGGCGGCGGCCAATCGCTGCG
>CASBQJ010000173.1 GCA_949127705.1 Synechococcales cyanobacterium PMM_0085 | reverse complement strand
TGATTAAAGCTTGATTGGGGATTGATTCATGTCAATTCCCAACGAGCCTCTGATTGAAAATTGACTTAACCCAATTGATAGAGGGACATTCGATCGAGTGTCCCTCTATCGGTTTAAAGAATATTAAGTTATACCAATTTAAATAGATTGTGAGACAGTTCACCCCTTGTAGGGGCGGTTCGCGAACCGCCCCTACGAAAACATCTGCCACTTAGCCTGTTTAAATTGGTATTAGAAGATTAAAAAGTATTAAGTTAGTAGAAATAAATATAGCCGTCTGTATCAATGTTCATCGCAATGTCATCAGAGGTTTCGCTGAACTGCTCACCAATGACAATGGTGACCACATTGCCCTCAATCGTTAAATCGGAACTCAAGCCAATTTGGGTGTTTGACGCATAGGCTAAAAAGTTAATCGGCAAGGGCAGATAACTGGTGGTAACGGTACCAAAAGAGGTTTTAGCGCCAGGTGCTAGCTGCCTCTCCGCAGAAGCGGGCTGGGTCAAAACACAAGTGATTGCTGTGTTTCCAGCATTAACCACTTCAATCCTGATGGGGAGAGTGGGATTGAGCTGGCCTATGGGGCGTTGGGATGCTTCAGCCGCCTGATCTAGAGATTGGCTTAGCGCTGGCCATGAGGAGGACGCGATCGCCCCCACTCCAGCCGCTGCCACCGCGATCGCGACAATCACCGCAAACCGAGTCTTCATCCTGACAATCCTCAATATTTAAAAGACTATGACGGCGTTAGTCTGGGCGCTACGAAAACAGGGTTCTTAGCCCTTTACCCATACCGCTTAACGGTAGCCTAATTTACATCATAGACGGCCAAATAGATTAGCGTCCTAGTTCTTGGGCGCGCAGATAGGCGGCTTTGACCGCTGCAATCAATGCCGAACGAAATCCAGCCTGCTCTAATTGTGCAACGCCTGCAATGGTTGTGCCGCCCGGACTGGTCACGCGATCCTTCAATTCGGCAGGATGCATCCCTGTAGTTTGGAGCAGTTCAGCGGTACCGCGTACCGTTTGTAGGGCTAACTGAGTGGCGATCGCCCGTGGCAACCCTGCTGCTACTCCGCCATCCGACAGCGCTTCGATCATTAACGCCACATAGGCCGGCCCGGAACCCGATAGCCCTGTCACCGCGTCCATTAATGGTTCGGCCACTTCGACTACCTCACCCACTGCCTCAAACAGTTGGCGTGCCACCTGCAAATGGTGAGACTGCGCCAGAGCACCAGCCGCGATCGCCGTCATCCCTGCACCGACAGTAGCGGGAGTGTTGGGCATAGCTCGAACGATTGGCTGCGCGGGAAATGCGGTCTCTAGAGCCTGCAAAGACGTTCCGGCCAGAATAGAAACGATTAAAACTTCAGAATTTGGCATGGCCAGAGTGCTGGCTACGGCTTTAAACATCTGCGGCTTAATGGCCAGCAAAAGAACTCCTGCCGCATCGACAGCAACCTGATTTTCTGCGGTAACATGCACCCCGTATTGTGCGCTCAAGCAAGCTCGTCGCGACTCTTGTGGATCACTGACCCAGACCAAATCTGGCGTGTAGACGCTCTGCTCTAGCAGGCGAGACAACAACGCCTCGCCCATCACCCCACCACCAATAATTGCCAGCCCCATAGACACCTCGCGGCTACCTCCAATGGGGCGTTAGAGAATCAATCTACAACCCATACAGTATAGGCTCAGCAGTTCTAGCAAGTTCTAGCTTCTGAGCATTTGTGAACAACCTCACCAGATTCACAGGTTCAGGGCGCGATCGCAGCGGAGCATACCCGGTTGGCTATGCTTATGCCATCCGAGCTTGATCGGCAGCAGACCAGGTCGGTGCCGGCGACATGGGGCGACCGGAGCGCATCGGCTGCTGAGGAATTTGCGTTGGAGCTTCGTTTGCCATACCTGGCTGGGTGCTCACAGACACACAATTCGGCGTAAACAAGAAGATACTTTCACCAATCCGCTCTTGATGGCCATCAATCGCGTAGGTGCCGCCTGCCACAAAATCGACAGCGCGCTGAGCCTGATCGGGATCCATAATGGTCAAATTGAGCACGACAGATTTGCGCTCTCGTAAGGCTCGGATCGCCTGGGGCATTTCTTCAAAAGTGCGGGGTTCCATCACCATCACTTCAGACATCCCATTCACACCGGGCATCCCAATCACATTACTCATCCCCGTTCCAACTTCAGACGTCAACATGGCACGTTCTCTCATCCGGCGGCGACGCGGCTCTTCTTCAGCCACGGGCTGAACATGCTCTTCTTGATAAAGATTTTGGTACTCTTGCCCGTCCATCTCGTCGTATTCGTACTCATAATCCACAGGATCATTCAGTCCAACAAAGTCTCTTAGTTTGGTGAAAATATTCACGGCTTGCGCTCCATCACAAATTAATGTTAGCTAGGAATTGCTTTGAACCACCTTGAACCACTAAGTGAGGAACTTAAGCAGCGAAGTAAGGGGTCGCGTAACCACTGAGAAAACTGCCTTGACGTCCAGATATTTTTCGAGACTTATTTCCCAAAAAAGCTGGTCATCGGCGTTACTAAACCAGGAAGATGAGTGAAAACTGATGGTCAAGCCTTCCCATAACGCTTCTGCACCCTACTAGAAGCATATTCATTTGAGTCCATAGTATACAACAAATTCTCGGAAGCAATACCCTATGCAAAACATTTGGAAACTTGATCAATACTAGTTAATGAATTCCAGGTTTAACTAGTCCACAATCAGCTAGTGAGTGGCCTAGTCCAGAATGGGCAATCTTCGTGGTGATGTTACGCGATCGCCCCCTGCGTTTTACAAAAAGATAACTGCCTATAGTAAGATCAATGACCAAAGCTAAGCAAATTAGCCATCGAAATTTAGTTTTAGATCGGCTTTAGCAGATCGTTCTAACAAATGCCTTAACCAGCCGACTGATCAGTAGCAGTTGAATAGCAGTTTAGCGGCTGTGCCCTAATTGCGATCGCCAAACAAAACTCGACCCAACCGGATCATCGTTGCCCCTGATTCAATTGCCAACGGATAGTCGTCCGACATTCCCATAGAAAGGTGCCGCATCTGAATGTTAGACCACTGCTGCTGACGAATTTGATCCGATAAGTCTCGGGTTTGGTTAAATACTGACTGAGTAACGGCAGGGGCTAACCCGTAAGGAGGAATCGTCAGCAACCCGACAATGTTAAGGTTAGAGCATTCATTGAGTGCGGGTAGATCGGCTAACAGTTCAGCGCCTGCCCAGCCAAATTTGCTTGGGTCAGGCATCAGCTTCACCTGAAGGCAAATAGATGGCTTAAGCGGTAACCTGTCGGCCAGTGAATTAAGCCGCTGCGCCAGCGTTAGACTATCTACCGAATGAATCCATTGAAAATGCTCAAGCGCCTTAGCTGCCTTGTTCCGTTGCAGGTGCCCAATTAAGTGCCAGGTGATATCAGGCAGGTCTTGCAATAATGCCTGTTTATCAATAGTTTCTTGAAGACGGCTTTCACCAAAATCTCTGACCCCAGCGGCATAGGCAACTCGCATCTTTTCTACTGAAACAGTTTTAGTGACCGCAATGAGAGTAACTGTATCAGGAAGAGTCTGCCGGATATGGGCAAGGGTTTGGGCGATCGCATTTGCTGGAGATACCGTCATCAAGCTCTAATCCTAATCACCTTTACTGAAAAGTTTGTTTGTATACCACTTGCAGCTGATTATACTCAGCCGGAGAGTCACCCGTTCGACGCAAATTCCGCAGTCGATGCTCTAATAAGATGCGTGAATCAGACCGACCTACCGGATCAAATTGAAATCCTTCTGGAGTACTGGTGACCACAAAGAAAAGACGCTGAGCATACAGCGTAGAGAACAGTTCCCGCTGGTCGTCAATACAGCACACCCGATACAACAATCCAAAAGTAGGATGGTTGAGGTATGCTTCAGTACCGATTTGAGGTCGGGTTGCTCCAGCGGATGAAGCGGGTGGAATCTGAGCAGACTTCATAGATTTTATTCAGTATGGCAGCAGGTTAACAGAAATTAAAAACTTAAAATGTCAATAGCTTGGCAGGGAGGCACGTTACGGGCTAAGGACATCAGGAACGATTAATTTGCCTTGACTCTAGGGGGCTTGACTCTAGGCAGGGCTAATGAGATTAGAGTTGGTAAAAAATGGCGGTAGCGATCGCATAGTCTCCATCATGACTAAGGCTGAGCTGCCACTGACCTCCTGCACCCCAACTGGCAACTAGGGCTGCTGCCGCTCGATAAAAGTAGACTTGAGGTGCACCGTCCGTTCGGCGTTGAATTTCGACATCGGTATATCGAACTCCATCCCATCCAGTTCCCATCGCTTTGACGACAGCTTCTTTAGCGGCCCATCGCCCTGCCAACCAAATGCCCCCAGTCTCTCGACCTAAAGGCGGTTTAGAGCTGACCTGGTGATAGACGCGCCGTTCTGTATCGGTGTAGACCTTTTGCAAAAACCGATCGCCATATTGGTCAACCAGCGCGGTAATTCGAGGGATGCGAACGATATCGGTACCAATGCGGATGCTCACGCTGTCACATTTATACAGTCACTCTATTACCTTATGTTAAATTGTAGCAGATTGATACAAAAAACTATTTTCTTTCATGGAACCGCAGCCCAATTTCGAGCGCAAATCACTTGACGACAGATAAGTCTGTTTGGCGCTCTGTCGCTATAGGCTGATCAAGGGTAGTTAGAGGCTGCCCCACACGAGTCGAGCGCTTAAAAAGACACCCAAGCCAATTAAACTGAGCCAATCTAACCAGAGAAACCTAAACTGGTGCCATTTAACTCGGTGCCGACTGGGGCTGGTAAACCCACGCACTTGCATGGCGCTGGCAATCTGCTCGGCTCGCACTAACAAATTGTCGAGTAGCCGCTCTGCGACCGTTAGCCATACCTGAGTAGTGCCCCGAAACCCTAGTTTTTTCCAGTTAATGGCTCGGGTTCGAACCGATCGCACCAAGTTTTGCACCTCTTCGAGCACTAGGGGAATAAACCGCAGCGATAGCGTTAGGGTCAAGATAATCTCGGTA
Source organism: Synechococcales cyanobacterium PMM_0085 (assembly GCA_949127705.1). Lineage (GTDB taxonomy): Bacteria > Cyanobacteriota > Cyanobacteriia > Elainellales > Elainellaceae > CASBQJ01. The sequence goes on along the minus strand of CASBQJ010000173.1, from coordinate 1,024 downwards.
ACGGGTAACCCTAGACGTCGCAGTGGACTGAGCAAATTTTCTAGCCCAGCGGTGATTTCTTCCGGTGCGGTTGTCAGCAAAAACAGATTAGTGCTGGCCAATAAGGTAAAGATTAAGGTGCCCACTCGCACGGCTAGATTCAGCGATCGCCGCGTTACTTTCAGAAAACTGCGGTCGAACAGCACGTACTGATAAGCCGTGGGCTGGGGCAGTGGAGGGGGAGCAATAGTGGACTCTGAATTAGGTAAGGGGGGTTGAGTGCTGGGTGCGGCGATCGCCACGTCATCTATGGGCAATCGATTCTGGTGGGCGACCTTCAGCCCGTCGGGAGCAAATAGAGTCACGCCAAACAACAAGATGCTAAACAGCGCGACTAGCCCCATTTGCCGCCACCACACCCGCACGGGCAGTAAGCTGCTCAGCATCAGCAGCATGAGGCAAATCACGAGGGAGACTCGCCAGTATGGGTTTGCCGCAATCGGGGTCAACAAAAAGGCCATTAACCAGGCTACTTTGAGCCGAGGATCAAGGCGATGTAGCCAGGTAATGGGTTGTTCTAGATATAGCCCAATAGGGAGCGATCGCAGCAGATCCATGATTAACGTTGACAGTTGACAGGTAGCGAGCAGCCGTTGACCAACGAGCCAGTAGCTCAGGGATTACTAGACTTTTGTCGCTCGGTTGGCCGGATTTCGCTGCATCTCGCGAGTCTTTTTGCTGCGCCACAGCAGTCGTAGAGGCGTACCGGTAAAGCCTAAACTCTTACGAAACTGTCCTTCTATGTAGCGCCGATAGTTATCGTTAAATAGCTTAGAATCGTTGACAAAGAGAGCAATTGACGGCGGCTGCGTCGAAACTTGGGTGCCGTAATAGATTTTGCCTTGCTTCCCTTGGCGGGTAGCCGGCGGAGAGTGCCACCCCACCGCATCTTCCAACACTTCATTAATAACTGAGGTGGAAACCCGGCGGCGGTGCTGCTCAGCAGCAGTATCCACCAGGTCAAGAATCTTCTCAACCCGCTGTC
>CASBQJ010000172.1 GCA_949127705.1 Synechococcales cyanobacterium PMM_0085 | reverse complement strand
TGGATTGTGGATTATTTGGGTTTGGGTGGTCGAGACTATATCGGTAAACCCAAACAGCCCACGATTACTAGTTGTCAGTTAGTAGATGATGTCTACGAAAAGCGCCCGTTTAGGCAAAATGACGTTTTAGTTTCTTCGACATTTCCAGATTTACAGCTCCGGGCAGAAGCTGTTTTTGCCGCTGGGCAACTGTAGAGGGCTGCACGGATGGAACTCAAGGACACCAAAAACACTGCATCAATGAGGTGAAGGTCTACCTTGAGCAGTTGGCTGAGTTGCGAGCCAACTACGACACCGGGTTGCTGCAACTGCAAATCTTTGACTCGCGGCCATCACCCGCTTTAATCCTGGCTCTTGCCCTTCACCCCCATTTGCACGCGCCACAGGTTGTCATAAATCCCCTGTTGGGCAATTAGCGCTTCGTGGGTGCCGCGCTCTACCAATTTGCCATATTCCATTACATAAATGCAGTCGGCATTGCGGATGGTGGAGAGGCGGTGGGCGATCGCAATCGTGGTGCGGTTTTGGGTAATTTTTTCGAGCGATCGCTGAATGGCGGCTTCGGTTTCGTTATCCACCGCTGAAGTGGCTTCATCCAAAATCAGAATCGGCGGATCTTTGAGAATGGCACGGGCGATCGCCAGTCGCTGCCGCTGTCCGCCCGATAGCGTCTGGCCGCGTTCGCCCACAATCGTGTCGTAGCCTTGGGGCAGTTGCTCAATAAACTCATGCGCTTCGGCCATTTGAGCGGCATCTACCACCTGGCTGGGCGTCACATCAGGGCTGCCGTAGGTAATGTTTTCCCACACCGTACCGTGGAACAAAAACACATCCTGGCTAACCAGCCCGATCGCCCGCCGCAAATCTTGCAGGTAAATATCTTGAATGTTAATGCCGTCTAGCGTGATGCTGCCCGACGGGATTTCGTATAGCCGCAGCAGCAGCTTCACCAGCGTGCTCTTCCCCGACCCCGTGGAACCAACAATGGCGATGGTTTTGCCCGCCGGAATATGCAGCGACAGTTGCTCAATCACAGGCGATCGCTCTCGGTAGGCAAAGCTGACATCGGTTAAGACAATGTCGCCCCGCACCGTGGGCGTGGGCAGCGCAATGTGGCCTTGAGGCGCAGCGATCGGCGTATCGAGCAAATCCATCACCCGCGTCGTTGAAGCCATGGCCCGCTGATACTGATCTAGGGTTTCGCCTAGCCGCGTCAACGGCCACAGCAAGCGCTGAATCAAATAAACCAGCACGCTGTAATTACCCACCGACAGCCGCCCCGCCGCCGCTTCCAGCCCGCCATAGAACAGCGTCGCCGTAAACCCGACCAAAATCAAAATCCGAATCAGCGGTACAAATGCAGCACTGAGCGCGATCGCCCGTCGATTACTTTGCCGATAGCCTTCACTTTCGTGGCGAATTTGTTCAATTTCGTAAGCTTCCGTCGTGAAACTCTTAATCGTGGTGATGCCACTAAAGTTATTCGACAGACGGCTATTCAGCAAACTCGCCTGCTCACGCACTTCGGCATAGCGCGGTGCCAACAGCTTTTGGAAGGCGATCGAACCCCACAAAATAAACGGCATTGGCAGCATTGCCAGCCACGCCACATCGGGAGCCAGCACAAAAAAGATGCCGCCAATAATCACAATCGTGGCCGACACCTGCAAGACTTCATTCGCGCCAAAATCCAAAAACCGCTCCAGTTGATTGATGTCATCATTCACAATCGACATCAACCGCCCAGTGCTGCGCGTCTCAAAATAATCGAGTTCCAAATTCTGCAAATGACTATAGGCATCCAGCCGCATATCGTGCTGAATCGTCTGCGCCAAATCTCGCCACAGCCGCGCATAGGCATACTCAAACAGCGACTCAAATCCCCAAATCACCGCACTCAGCAGCGACAGCACCAGCAATTGCTCAAACACGGTTTCAAAGCCAAACCGAGCCAGCAGTGAGTTTTGTTTTTGTACCACTGCATCAACCGCTGCACCAATCAGCGCCGGAGGTGCCAGGTCAAAAATCTTATTCAGAATAGAACAGGTTGTGGCCTGCCAAATTTGCCGGCGATACGCCCGCCCGTAGCTGATCAGCCTGGGCAAGGGATGCGGTGGTTCCGGGCGCTGTGGCGATGCCCGACCCGCTCTATTTCGCTGAGAATGATTAACCCGTGTTGCCTTTTGCAGCCTAGCGTCCGCCAAGAGAAAGCATCCTCTAAAACAAAAGAACCCACCCATTTTGCTCGGTTTGGGTCGGTTCTGCATCCTCCAAATGGATCAATAGCCAGGGGCTGTGAGGGGTCAACGGGGGTTGACCCTAAATCACGTCCCTTAGATAGCTGTGCTGATGTCGGCTCTACTTTTTCCGAATATCCTGTGCCATTTTGCGGAACGTATCCATGCTGGAACCGGAACGGCGACGGGCGATCGCCTCTGAGTTTGCTGGCGTTTCACCAGACTTGGCCGTGGAGGGGACATCAATCTTGGACTGATCAATGGCCGCTTTGAGCGCTGCTGCTTTGGCTGCTTCTATGGTAGAAACAGTCTGCACCCGCTCGAAGGTGCCACCATTCCCCACTGTTTTGGGAAACGTCCGTCTAACGGTTTTAGCGGTGCGCATATATTCAATATTGCCAAACGATTTGGCCTGGTCTGCATCTAGAAAATAGTAGGCTTCGGGCTTGCTGCCGTTGGTTTCTGTCGGTTTTGCTCGATCTTTACCGTCGTTGTCCTTTTTCTTGCCAAAGAAACCAAATAGACCTGCCATCTATGTCCTCGCTCAAAATTAATGCTGCTTTACATTATGTTACCTTTCTTTAGGCTCTCAAACGGTTTTAGGCAATACGTTTGGAGGAAATTTAGCATCTGAGCATCCCCCACAGGGTTGATGTGTGGTCGGAAAAAAGGAGCGATCGCCCTTACTCCTCTAACACCTCAACCAAATCTTCGATCAAAACCCCAAACACACGAGCAATTTTCTGAACAGAAATCAGGTTTACCATAACCATGCCCGGAGAGTTGGCATAGGTTGCAACTGTGCTGTAGGGAAGTTCGGATCGCTCTGCCACTTCTTTAAGAGTCCAGCTCCGCTCGGTGGCAAGTTCCTTAATTCGCAGCCTAAACACGCGTTACCTTTACTAAATTTACTGATTGTAGAAATAGCGATCGCTATCCGTTGGTGTTCGCCTCTATCACTTTATTCC
>CASBQJ010000171.1 GCA_949127705.1 Synechococcales cyanobacterium PMM_0085 | reverse complement strand
GTCCACGCCCTGGTAGCGTCCGGCTGGCGCGATGCCCGGTCGATTCATCTCCTGAAACAAATTGCCCAAAATATCGTAGGTGTTCGACGGTTTGCCCTGGCGCGATCGCTCCAAACACTCGCGCACAAAGCCAATAAACAAATCCTGCGGCAACAGTTTTCGATCTTCTGCAAACATAGCCAGCACGCATTGCAGCACAAACCGCTGAGCCGTCTTGGGATCAACCGGATCGCGCTTGCGGTGGGTTAGCATCGTCAGCAGTTCGCCCATGCGTCCGGCGGCTTTTTCCGTCACCGATACCAAGTTGTTGTTAAAAACAGGCGGGCGATCCAGCTCTGGATTCATGAACGTAAACGCGCCCGCCCGTTCGGGCAAGCGTTCTAGGGAGACCTTCTCGATCGGTTCCTCAGACTGTTTCCGAAAGTCGTAGATCCAAAACTCATCAAAGTTGCACAGCATCACATAGCTAGGGCACTGGAGCTGCATCCAGTACGTCACTGCCTGGGCGTAGTGCTTATTGAGGTCTTCACCCCGCTTCTTCATCTCAATCAGCAAATGCGGCTTCCAGGCCAGATCGGCAAAGCCCGTATTGCCTTTTTTGCTGCCCTTCTTCACCCGCGCTTCTAGCGTTGCTCCGGCTTCTTGGACGCCCTCATGCCCAAACGCCTGAAAGAACCGATCGAGGAAGGTTTGCGACTCGCCTTTCTCGTCTCCTTTAAGATGCTGGCAGTATTGGACAAATTTCTGGAGGCTTTCGGGTGTGGACGGCATAGGGCAATTGGCCAGTCAGAGCAGGGAGGGCAGAGAGGGCAGCGAAACAGGTGGGAATCAGGTTCAGTATTCCCACACACGTCTCCAACCTACAAGCTCTCAACTCCAACTGTCGAGGTGTTGCCCCTAAAACACAAACAACGGGGCTAGCCGTTAAGGGCTGGGCGATCGCAAACAGCGAATTGCTTCTAACATGCCCCGCGCCTTGTTCAGCGTTTCCTGGTATTCCTTTTCGGGTTCAGAATCGGCCACCATGCCTGCCCCGGCCTGCACCGTCACGGTGCTCCCGCCATCGGGACGGTGACGTACTACCATTGTGCGAATGGCGATCGCCGTATTCAGCTGCCCTTCAAAATCATAAAAGCCGTAGGCACCGGAATATACGCCCCGGCGACAGCCTTCTAGCTCATGGATAATTTCCATTGCCCGAATTTTGGGTGCGCCGCTGACCGTGCCCGCCGGGAACGATGCCTTGAGTAGCTCCCATGCTGTCTTGCCCGGTGCCAGCTTGCCAATCACATTGCTGACAATGTGCATCACGTGAGAGTAGCGCTCAATCACCATGAGCTGATCGACCGTGACGCTACCGTTGACGCACACCCGCCCTAGGTCGTTGCGCCCCAAATCCACCAGCATGACGTGTTCTGCTACTTCTTTGGGATCTGCCAGCAAATCTGTGGCAAAGGCGGCATCTTCTAGGGGCGTTTTGCCGCGTGGGCGGGTGCCGGCGATGGGGCGCAGGGTGGCAATGCGGCCATCCCCATCGGACGCGTTATCGGCTTTGACCATGACTTCGGGGCTAGAGCCAATAATCTGCCAGTCGCGGAAGTGAAAATACGCCATGTAGGGCGATGGATTAATCAGCCGTAGCGAGCGGTATAGGGCAAAGGGGTCGCCCCGATACTCGGCTTCTAGCCGCTGCGACAGCACCACCTGAAAGATATCTCCAGCCCGAATGTAGTCTTTTGCTTTGACGACGTTGTCGCAGAAGTGGGCTTTCGTTACATTGCTGGTATACGCAAACGCCGAAGCAGCGGCTTCATCGGTGGCTCTCCCAGCGGCGTCTTGGCGCGGCGGTGTCCATTCTAGAATGGTGTCTTGGGTCGAGAGGGGCAATTGCAGCTTTTCGACCAGTGTGCGGACGCGATCGCACGCCTGGGTATACGCGGCTTTTACATCCACGTCAGGGTCGCGCAGATCCGCGTAGGCGATCGCCCAAATTTTGCGCTGCACCTGGTCAAAAATCAGCAGGTGGTCAATTTGCATCCATAGCCCGTCGGGAACATCTGCCGCTTGGGGGGGAAACACGGGCACCCGTGGCTCAATCCAATGGATCAGTTCATAGCCCCAAAAGCCAAACAGTCCCCCAATCCCCGGCGGCAGCTGCGGCAATTTAACGGGCAGATACGGTGCGACGCAGGTGCCCAAGGCATCGAAGGGATCCCCCTCAAACAGCTGCGTCGAGCCATCTCGATGCGTTTGGATGGTGCGATCGCCGCGCGCTTCTAGCGTCCACAGCGGGTCGCAGCCCACAAAGCTATAGCGGCCAATCGTTTCACCGCCCTCAACCGACTCTAATAAAAAGCTATAGGGCTGCCCAGCACACACCTTATACCAAGCAGAAACCGGGGTGTCTAAGTCGGCAACCCATTCTTGATACACCGGAACAAAGTTACCCTGGTTTGCTAATTCGGTGAATTGATCAAAGTCGGGGAAAATCATCGGTTTGGGTGGATTTGGTAGGAAAGGTGAGGGGGTTTTGACGGTAATTGGCATTAGTCCTATTTGAGTCTACCGTTCAACGCCCACTCCACAAAAAAAGGGTGGGACTAGCCCACCCTCGTTTGAAGTGTGATATCGACGGTCGATCGTTAGGGATCGAACGTATTTTTACCGCTGAACTTGATGGTAGCTGGATTGGGGTTGCTGCCAATATTGCGCATCACCGTTCCCACCTGACCACGACCTTGGTTTACCTTTTCGGGGAAAACACCATCTGCAGGGTGCAGATATTGGGTTTCACCACTGGGTAAAACTCGGTAGATTTTGTAATCTTCGATTCTAGGCTTGAAGGTGCGAAATTGGCCACCCAAGGCGATACATTGCTCTTTACGAGCCAGATACAGCAGGTTTTCACCTGAGTTCATGATCGCTGCGCCGCCAGTAGGCATCTCAAAAACTTGCTCTTTTGAGCTAGTCCAGGTGATAGCGTACTTTTCTTCAGTATCCGCTTTGCTAAGCAGCCCACCTGTGCTGCCGCCGAATATGGGAGTTTGTCCAGTAAGGGCTTCTGTCATGGATAGTTGCCTGAACATTTTTTGGCATCGTATCACTCACTCAGACCCAGTTAACGGTTTTTTGAAGGAACTGTTACAGTTCTTAGAATTTGGCATTAAAAATGTACAGAATGACGCTGTTCTAAAGCCGATTTTCTGTGCTCAAAATTCATCTAGTGGGTTAACCAGTTCGAGTAAACCCAGCCCCAGTTCTTTGGCAGAGAGCGATCGCCCTTCGAACAGCGCCAGCATATTTTTTAAGCCCGGATTGCCCCGCGAGCTGCCAGTTGCGCCCATCGCCACAACCAGGCCACACTGCCCCTTCGTCTTTTTACACAGCTGATCCCACTGGCGGCGAGCAGCGGCGTGGGCGGGGTCGTCTTCGCTAAATTCACCCGATAGGTGCAAATCACCATTCTGAGTCTTTAGCAGGCAGAGATCGTAGCGTTCTTCGGCAAACGGATCTTCGCCCGGATTGAAGCAAATAGCTTCTAGCCCGCCTGTTTTTTGCAGCTCTTCAATCAGCAACAGCGCCTTGGGGCGGCTAGTTTGAATCAAAACAATCGGATACTGTTCCGCTTTGGTCGGTATTTCTGTATCAAACGGCTGATGATACTTAGCGCTGTGGCGCAGTGATTCCAAGCCCTCACGGGGCAACGCATCTAGTTTGCACAGGGCATTGTCGGGAATCAGGTCGTAGCGCAGCACGGGGAGCAGATCAATCTCTAATTCATCGTCATCGTCATCTAGGTTGTCGTCGATCGCCATTTCGTAAAGTTCGGCCGCCACCTCCGGCAAGGTGGTAACGGTGATGGAAACTTGCTTGTCGGGATGCCTGGGGTCGGGGAACGGATACTGGCCCTGTATGGCTGGAAACACCTCCTCATCTAGCGCGTCTAAGTGCTGATCGAAAAATTCGTGCAGGGCTTTGAGTGCCAGTAAGACGGCGATCGCCTCCTCTTCATAGAGTACTGGCCGCATCCCTTCCAGCGGGTGCAGGTTGCCAAAGGTGGGCTGCATGGCTTCGGTGCCAGCACTGCTGCCGTTGCTGTTGAGCAACGCATCGAGCTGGTCAAAGGTGATAAAGAAGCAATCTTGCTCTAAAAAGGCTCGCTCTAGATCACTAGACGCATCGTCGGCGGACAGCACCCGCTGCCGAAATTGCTTGAGCGAATCGAGCGATCGATACATCAAAATGCCAAATTCCATGCCCAGCATGCCCAAAATAGACACATAGAGCGTGCCTAAATCGCCGTAGCTTAGCTCGACAGCCAGAATTTTTTCTTCATCTAGCAGTTCCCACGGGGCATCTTGCCAGATATCATAGGCCGCTGTTAGCAGCGCTTCGGCTTGCTCGGGTGGCAGCTGAGGCGGGCGGTTATTGGCAACGTCTTGTAATCCTTGAAAAATATCTTCAATTAAAGGCAGTTCTGAGACATAATCGACGGCAATATCTAGCCCCTGCAACACGCCGCGCAAGAAAAACTGAATTTCGCGATCGCGCACCAAAATCTTTTGTGGACGCGCCGGACGGGCATTCGAGCCATGCGGATTTTCCATGGCTCGCAGTAAGGTGCGCACGATCGCCTCATGCCCCGCCTCGGGAGGGACTACATCCATCGCCCGCACCACTTCTTCCACACCATCTACCCAGAGGATACATTCGCCTTGCGGGTCGCTATCTGTATCAAACGTGGAGGCAAACTCTGGCACCAGAGGCCGGCGATCGCCTTCCCACACATTAGGAACTTGGCGCAATTGCTTGAGCCGACGGCGGGTAGAGGGAGTCAATCCAGTCATACGTTAAACCATACAAATCTTAATAAATTCTAGGCAATGCCAATCAGTTAGCACACTCGTCCAGTTGGGGAGCACTCTATACTAGACCTCTGGCGTGACTCGTTCTTCAACGTTGTCCTCTAGTCTTTGCCCTGCTGAGGACATTGATGGACAGATAGAACCGGGCTTCAGTGTCCATCTTAAACATCAAGCGATCGCTTGGTGCTCTAAGAAACGCAAATAACTCACTTATTTGATTTCGGGCGTCAATTATTTCTTAGCATCACCAGGGAACGAGTCGTGTCCGCAAAACGGTATTCTTGCCGCCAGTTGATTTAGAGTTGGCTTGATTTGGCTCTCGGGAGTGACAGCTCAATTGACAACTCTACAGAACTGCCTAAAACCAGCAATCAATATCGCCAGCATTTAGGTTTTGGCAATAGCTTTGCTACCATAGACACATCCCAGAAAAACTTTCCACAAAGCTTTACAAAAACAAAGCTTTAACGCTTGAACAAAGTTCTGCCCACACTTAGCTCGATTGCCTACGTTTAAGGAGATTCTCACCCCCATGACACAAACAGCTCAAGCTCAGCAACGCGGCATCCTGATGAGCGAAGCGGCATTACAGCACGTTCGCATGTTGGGGCAAAGCCAGGGTGACAAAGAATTATGCCTACGGGTTGGGGTGCGGCAAGGTGGCTGTTCGGGCATGTCTTACACCATGGACTTTGAAGACCCTAGCAATATCCAACCCGCCGATGAAGTATTTGACTACGAAGGCTTCAAAGTCGTCTGCGACCCCAAAAGCATGCTTTACCTCTACGGCATGATGCTGGACTACAGCAACGCCATGATTGGCGGCGGCTTCCAGTTTACCAACCCCAACGCCAATCAAACCTGTGGCTGCGGCAAGTCCTTCTCCTAGCGCTCAGCCAGCAAACGCTTGTAAGCGGATTAAATGCTGATTAAATGCTGATTAAATAAAAAATGCAGACGGGTGAATGCTGATTTTCTGAGTGCGTTTGTATTCAGAATTCATGCTCATCCGTCTGTATTTTTTGATTGTGCCCCTGCCGCTCGTCCAGGCTGATCGCCCCTGCCGATCGCCCAAGTCGAGCGCCTAGGTCGAGCCATCGGCCTATCTCAACCACGCTCTAATCTCTACTCGACATGACTGAACTAACTGTTGAAACGCTCTTCGATCAAGGTCTAGAACGCTATCAAGCGGGTGAAGACCCTGCGGTACTGATTCCGGTATTTAAAGATGTTTGCGATCGCTCGCCCAAAAGCAGCCCTGCCTGGACCTGTTTAGCTTGGCTTTATCTGTTAGATAACAAACCGACCCAAGCCCTAAAAGCTGCTCAAAAAGCCGTCAAAATGAACCCACAAGACCCTCAAGCACGGGTTAATTTGGCGATCGCCATGCTAGAAACAGCGCATAAGGGTGTGCGAGAGCATGTAGAAATTGCTGGACAAATTCTGTCGATTTCGGCTGAACTCCGAGAAGAAGTTGAGCGAAATTGTGAAGATGGATTAAGCCGCAAGCCGGACTGGAAGAGCCTAATGCGTATCCAGTCTTGGTTGTTCGAAAGTTAGGTAAAAACCACTTCACAATCCAACATCTTTCCAAATCTCCGAAAAGCTCTCAAATAAAAACGCCAACCTCATATAGTGTAGGAGTTTGGCGTTTTTATTTGAGTTGATATTGCCTCAATTAATTGTTTATATGCCGTAATAGTTGCTCATCATTGTTAATGATGGCTCAGCAAACTCTAATGATAAGATTCCATGAAGTCGATGAATTAATCAAACCAACGATTCTTCATCAAAACGGCTTTTAATTATCCTAAGGAGTTGACAGCCATGAATCCAGAAAGTGTTGAAGTGAAGTCTGAAACCCGTAACCACCGTGGTTTCTTTGTTCAAGAAGGCCAATACAAGTTCATGGGCCTTGACGAGTCTGGCTGGGCATTAATTTGTGTTGATGACGCCACGTGTCACTATGTTGACCCCGATAGCTTGGAGCTAATCATTCAATCTGAAGGCTAATCTAAAAGAGAATTCACAAAACTTCAAACTCACGATTGTGGAAACTATAGAATCAGAGGCTCGTCCCGTTATCTAATCGGAGACGAGCCTCCTCTATTTATGGGTTTGTTTATAGGTTTATCGGCTGAGTAGCTATTGCTTAGAACCCAGAAGAAACTAAAGCGTTTGCTCCATCCGCTCTAATAATTGCCGGATAAACCCAGCGTCAGTGGCGGTGGGAGCATGCAGCAAATAATTGCTTAAGTCTTGGGTTGCTTCTGTCCAGCGGCCTGCCTGGTAATAAAGAATGCCGCGATCGCGCTGTTCGACCACAGCATCTGGGAACAGCAGCAGAATCCGCTCGATCGCCGCCAGCATGCGACTGGCATCGTTTTGATTCAGGTAAATGCTTTTCAAGTTACTTAACATCCGTGCCAAAAAATGGCGGGGCGAGATTGCCGCCAAAAACTCTGGTTGCAGCGGCATGGCTCGACCGTAGATCTGCTGTAAGCGATCTTCACAGTCGGCTGGAAACAGCACCTCCCCGCCCTGAAACGGATCAACCAAGATGCCCATCTCTTCTACCGCTGGCCGAATTAAGAAGTGCCCCGGCATCCCCACACCCACCATGGGAAAATCAATCCGCCGCGCGACTTCTAAATACACCAGCGACAGGGTAATTGGAATGCCCGTGCGGCGCTCTAGCACGTCATTTAAGTAGCTATTGCGGGGGTCGTAATACGCTTTGGTATTGCCGCTAAAGCCCAACTCGTCGTATAGGTACTGGTTGATGACTTGAATCACCCGCAGCGGATAACGCTCAGCCGGTAGGCGATCGCCCACCTCAGCGGCCATTGTGTCTAGCCTGTGAAGGTAGGTGGCAATCTCCAGCTGCGGATACTCTTCTTGGGCTAAATGCAGCGCTGCCTTGGCTAAGTCAACCTGTTCATCTGCCTGGTGAATTTCCTGATAAAAGTGCTGCCGTGCCAGAGGAAAATCCATGGATATTGACAAAGTGAACTGCTAATTGCCATGGTAGTCGCCACCAGAGCCATATCGCAGAGCATCTAACCAACGGCTGGCGTAATAGTGCGGCGTGGGCGGCAACTTTTTGATCCAGGCAGAAAAGCTGGAGCCAATGGCGCTCAACCCCGCATAGAGCGCCAACGCTAGATAGTGCAGCAGCCACGTTAGCAATACGGGAATACCCACCTGTGGCAGCACCCGCAGCACCACACCGGGATGGTAAATCGCCGTCCTCACCATCGTTTGAAACAGGGCGGGAAACTGCACCACGTCTTGTAAAAACGGTTTGAGCACCGGGTCGCCCAACTGCTCCATTTCCTGAAACACTGCGCCGAGCAATTGATTGATTTGATCGGGCGCAACGGTTTGGTTGATGCCGACGCTCATGGCTCTTTGAAATAGCCAGGTGACGGAGAGATTGGGCTGATAGGGTTGCAGCAGTGCCAGAGCGGGTTGGCTCAGGGTATCGGCTTGCAGCGCCTGTTCTACGCCTTGGGTGAGCCGAGCTAGGTGGCGAATCATGGCCCCAAACCCGCCAAAGCTGAGCGGCGACTGGCTGCCGCTGCTGTCTCCGATTGCCACAATCCGGCTCCAGGGCGATCGCAATGGACTTTGCTGGTAGCAGGGGAAAAACCCAAATAGCGCCCGTTGGATGTGTAATTGCTCTAACTCTACTGTCTGATACTGGGGCAACAGCCGAAAGTATTCGTCAAACAAGTCTTCTAGGCTGGGGCGATCGCCATGGGCATCCAGGTAGGTAAACAGGTAGGTGGTGCGGCCATCGCGGGCGGGGAAGGCTTCCCAGAAATATTGGCACTGGTTTTGAATGGGGGTGAAGGAGGCGAACAGGTCGCCCGTATCGTTGGGGGGATACCCTTGCGCGCAGGTGCCGACCACCAGGCACACCGCATCGGGCGATCGCCCCTGCCTTGCCTGTTGCACAATCGGCGAAAAATGCCCCATCGCATCCATGAGCAGGCGGGTGGTGAAGCCTGCACCTGCCTGCACATTGACGCCATCGGGATGCACCACGGCGCGCTCGAACCCGGTGTGCTCGGCTAAATGCCCCCCCGCTGCCAAAAATTTGGCTTTCAGGGTTTCAAGTAAGAACACCGGGTCTACACCCACATTGAGCACATCTCGCACCCACAGCTCTGTGCCGCCGTCAAAGGCAATCCGCGCCGGGTTGTATTCGGAGGCGATCGCTTGCTCTAATTCATCTGCCGTTAGCAGCCCCAATTCCACCCAGACCGCTAGCTCACTGCGCGAAATATTCCATTCCTGCGATCGCCCTCGCAGCGCACCTCGCTCCAGCAGTGCCACCTTCCAGCCTAGCTGCGCCAAAGCACAGCCCATGACAATACCGAGGGTGCCGCCGCAAATCACCACATCCCACTCGACGCCACCTAGCGGCTCAGCTGATTCCGTGATCACTTCTACGGCTGGCAGCGTGCCCTCGCGATAGGCACTCCACAGCTGATCAGCCCGCCGCAGCCCGCTCAGTGGGTCTCCAGGCAGGTCTGCTAACAGGTGTGCCGTCTTTAGGGGCGCTGCGCTCACTGTCCGCCATTGCGCAAATTGTCTAGCCCCGCTGTGACCCGTGCCGACTCAATGCGATCGCCCTGCTGAATTTGATCGACGATCTCCATGCCCTGTGTCACCCTGCCAAACACGGCATACTGCCCGTCTAAAAAGCCCAAATCGGCCAGGGTGATATAAAACTGGGACGAAGCCGAGTTCGGCAGGGTCGATCGCGCCATCGATAACACGCCCCGCGTATGCTTCAAAACTGGCGTTTGAGTCTTCACGTCTAACGGTACCCCGTAGGTGGGCTGGTCTTGCCCAACGGCCTTAATTTCTAGTGGAATATAGCGAGGTGCAGAGGTGGCTGGGTCGATAAAGCTACCTGTGCCTAACTGGCTTACGGGCACAGCCGGATCTTTGCTCTGAGGGTCACCCCCTTGCACCACAAAAGGCTGTGGCTGCCGAACAACGCGGTGAAACATCAGCCCGTCATAGACCCCCCGGTTCACCAAATCCACAAAATTCCCAGCCGTAATCGGGGCATCTGTGCCGTTGAGCTGGAGGGCGATCGCGGCTCCCTTTACCGTCATCTCCACCGTGGCCTCGCCTTCTAGCCGAGGCAGCGCCGCATAGGGGTCATTTGCATTAGGAGACGCAGCTGGAACCGTTGCTTCGGCAACTGGCGTCTGAACTGGTGCCCCCGGAGCCGCCTCTCCAGAGGCTGAAACCTGGCTTTGCCCTGAACATCCGGTGACAAACAACGTGCCAATTAGGCTCACCAGCACAGCCCACCGTCGAAATCCCAAACCCATAACTATTCACCTATTACCCATACAAAGACCAAAAAGCACTATCCAAGTCCACGCTAGCAGGTGCTCGTAGCTCACCACCAGCGGATCGCCCACTGCCAAAGCAGCCAGACACTATAGTCCCTCTAGCGGCACACCCAAAAACCGAGCCAGCTCAGCCCCTTGGTTTTCCAAAGCTGACAAGGCTAGCGGCTGCCCCACACGCGTCAACGGAATATCTCCCTTGCCCTTAATTCGCAGATACAGGGCGCGACGCGGATTTAGCCCTTCTTTAATATCAACTCGTACAGACTGAATATCTTCCAGCTTATGACTCAACTCAATGCGGCGATTCTTTCCGGGAAATCCAGAGCGAAAAATCTGAGCCAGCCCTGTTTCTCGGTTGAACTCGTTATATCCCCCACCTACGTCCCAGATGATCACCAGCCATAGGTAGGTCGCCAACAGCACTCCAGCCACCCCATAGAGGCTCATGGCCAACCCTTGAGGGACAAAAATCAGCTGCGTGGGATCGGAAAATGGCAGAAGATTGACCTGTAGATAGCTAGAGATGCCCGACAACAGAAACCCCGACGCCCCGCCCAAAATAATTGTTGCCCACCAGTAATTGCTGAGGCGGCGAGACCCCAAGACTGTTTGACGGAGCACCCGGCTATCTGTAGTCACACTCGATACAGCCATAGTTTTCATTTGCCTCTTACAAAGTACCAACCCCCACCCTAAATTATCCCTCTCAACAAATTCTCTGGAGACGGATAATCATGACATTTTAATTTTTACCAAATTAATTGTCATGGAATTGGCGTCATAAAAGAGCTAACCCTGACAGGAAGCAGGGCTGCAGCATTAGGGAACATCCAGAAAATAGTTACTGAGAATTACGTATCGGATTGTAAAATTTTTCGTATGTACTTATCATGATAGAAATCTGACCCTTCTTGGTAAACAACTAAATGCTCTTACGAAAGAGTATTTGGATTGCGTGCAGCGATAGATTTTTAAACCGCTCACTCCACCAAGTTCAGTGACAATACCTGCTTTAAAACCAGCGTCTTTCCCCTTTCGGGAATCGGTGCTGTTATGAGAAGATAGGACTTTGAAGCAATATTAAGAGGTTATGAAATGACCATAGCAATGGGGCGTGCGCAAGCCGACCGAGGGTGGTTTGACGCTCTCGACGATTGGCTCAAGCGTGACAGATTCGTCTTTGTGGGCTGGTCAGGGATACTACTATTTCCCTGCGCCTACATGGCGCTGGGTGGCTGGCTAACGGGTACCACCTTTGTGACCTCGTGGTACAGCCACGGGATTGCCAGTTCCTATTTAGAGGGCTGCAACTTTTTGACCGCCGCTGTGTCTACACCCCCGAATAGCCTGGGACATTCCCTGCTGTTTTTGTGGGGACCTGAAGCCCAGTGGGACTTCACCCGCTGGTGTCAGCTGGGTGGCCTGTGGGCGTTTGTGGCCCTGCACGGAGCCTTTGCGCTGATTGGCTTCATGCTGCGACAGTTCGAGATTTCGCGGCTGGTCGGCATCCGTCCTTATAATGCCTTGGCATTTTCTGGCCCGATTGCCGTCTTTGTCAGCGTATTTCTGCTGTATCCGTTGGGTCAGTCGGGCTGGTTCTTTGCGCCCAGCTTTGGGGTAGCGGCAATCTTCCGCTTTATCCTATTCATTCAAGGCTTCCACAACTTCACCCTCAACCCATTCCACATGATGGGCGTGGCGGGGATTTTGGGTGGAGCGCTGCTGTGCGCGATTCACGGAGCGACGGTGGAGAACACGCTGTATCAAGATGGCGAGAACTCCAACACCTTCCGTGCGTTTAGCCCGACGCAAGCAGAAGAGACCTACTCGATGGTAACGGCCAACCGATATTGGTCTCAGATTTTCGGGATTGCCTTCTCCAACAAGCGCTGGCTGCACTTCTTTATGCTGTTTGTGCCCGTGACGGGGTTGTGGATGGCAAGTATCGGGATTGCGGGCTTAGCGTTGAACCTGCGCGCCTACGACTTTGTGTCGCAGGAGATTCGAGCAGCCGAAGACCCTGAGTTTGAGACGTTTTACACAAAGAACATTTTGCTGAACGAGGGCATCCGCGCTTGGATGGCACCTCAAGATCAGCCGCACGAAAACTTTATCTTCCCTGAAGAGGTACTGCCCCGTGGTAACGCTCTCTAATAACAGTATGGTTGCCGGCAACCGCGACCAGGAATCATCTGGATTCGCTTGGTGGTCGGGCAATGCTCGTCTGATTAATCTTTCTGGTAAATTGCTGGGTGCCCACGTAGCCCATGCTGGTTTGATTGTGTTTTGGGCTGGTGCAATGACCTTATTTGAGGTCGCGCACTTTGTTCCTGAAAAGCCAATGTACGAGCAGGGTTTTATCCTGCTACCTCACATTGCGACATTGGGTTGGGGCGTTGGCCCCGGCGGTGAAGTGCTCGATACCTTCCCCTACTTTGTAGTGGGTGTTCTCCACTTAATCTCCTCGGCAGTGTTGGGCTTGGGCGGCATTTATCATGCCGTTCGCGGTCCTGACACCCTAGAGGAATATTCTTCCTTCTTTGGCTACGACTGGAAAGACAAGAACCAGATGACCAACATCATTGGTTATCACCTAATCCTTTTGGGATGCGGTGCCTTCTTGTTGGTGTTCAAAGCCATGTTCTTTGGCGGCGTATATGATACCTGGGCACCCGGTGGGGGTGATGTCCGCGTTATTACTAACCCGACGCTGAACCCTGCCATTATTTTCGGCTATCTATTGAAGGCTCCATTTGGCGGTGAAGGCTGGATCATCAGCGTCAACAACATGGAAGACATCATTGGTGGCCATATCTGGGTTGGATTCATCTGCATCGCTGGCGGCATTTGGCACATCCTGACCAAGCCCTTTGGTTGGGTACGTCGTGCGCTTGTGTGGTCTGGTGAAGCATACCTGTCTTACAGCTTGGGTGCCCTGTCGTTGATGGGCTTCATTGCTGCCATTATGGTGTGGTTCAACAACACCGCTTACCCCAGCGAGTTCTATGGACCCACTGGCCCTGAAGCGTCTCAAGCTCAAGCCTTGACCTTCTTGATTCGTGACCAGCGCCTAGGTGCTAACGTCGGTTCGGCTCAAGGCCCAACTGGTTTGGGTAAATACCTGATGCGATCGCCCACTGGTGAAATCATCTTTGGTGGTGAAACGATGCGCTTCTGGGACTTCCAAGGCCCTTGGTTGGAGCCTCTACGCGGACCAAACGGTCTAGACCTCGACAAGATCAAGAACGACATTCAACCTTGGCAAGCTCGCCGCGCGGCTGAATACATGACTCACGCTCCCCTAGGTTCCTTGAACTCGGTGGGTGGTGTGGCTACAGAAATCAACTCTGTAAACTATGTATCGCCTCGGGCTTGGTTGGCCTGTTTCCACTTCTTGATGGGCTTCTTCTTCCTAGTGGGTCACTTGTGGCACGCAGGTCGCTCTCGCGCAGCCGTTGCTGGGTTTGAGAAGGGCATCGATCGTGAATCTGAGCCAGTAATGGCCATGCCTGACCTTGACTAGATTGAACTAGTTTCTTGGGTATTAAAAAGGCTCCCCTCGGTGGGAGCCTTCCTTTTATCAATAATTGTTTAGCTGGAGATTGTGATGTCTGCTTACGATTCTGGTCAATCCATTGCTCGAATTAGTGTGCAAGAGTTCGCCAGTCGGCTGGCCAATAGTGACAAGGAACTTGGCGACATTGAGCTACAGCTGAACACGGAACTCCAGCTAATAGATGTCCGAGAGCCAGAAGAATTGGCGATCGCCCATCTAGAGGGCTTCCTCAACCTACCGCTGAGTCAGTTTGCCGAATGGTCGAATACCATTCAAACTCAGCTTGACCCACATGCTGAAACAATTGTGATGTGCCATCACGGAATGCGATCGGCTCAGATGTGTGCTTGGTTGCTCAATCAAGGATTTACCAACGTCAAAAATCTGACAGGTGGCATCGACGCATACGCCACAACAGTTGACTCTACTGTTCCGCTCTATTAAACACACTCTACAGCCAATCACAGCGGCATATTTGTGGTGGAAATGCTGTTGAAAGAGGTTCTAGCCGCAAAAGCAAATCAAGATCAAGATCGGTTTAAGTCCCGCTAGAATCGCGAAGGTTGGCATAAGCTAGAAAGCACAGCAGGTCGCGATCGCTGAATGTAGGATGAGGTGAGATATGACTCAAGCCAAACTTAAATTTGCCAACTTTGAAGAGTACCTGGCATGGAGCGATGATCCAGAGAACTACCGGGATGGGCAGTTTGAGTTGGTTGATGGAGAGTTAGTAGAATTGGCACCAGAATCGGGACCGAATGATGCGATCGCAAATCGGATATTTTTCTTTCTAGTGGCTGCGGGTATGGTGCCATTAGAATTAATCCGTCCAGGTAAATGTGAAGTTCAGGTGCCCGTTCTGCGATCCAAAGATCCGGCTAATCGGTATCCTGATTTGGTAATTCTACGACCGGAACACCTGGCGCTAACCCAAAAACGATTGACGATTACCCTGGACATGCCGCCACCCCAGTTAGTAGCAGAGGTGCTGAGTCCCGGCAAGCAAAACCGCGATCGCGACCTGGTTCGCAAGCGAGATCAGTATGCTGCGCGAGCGATTCCCGAATACTGGCTGCTTAACCCAGAGCAACAAACGGTGACGGTACTGAAATGGCAGGATGGCGTCTATGCGGAAGTTGGAGTGTTTCGAGCGAGTGATGCTATCGTCTCACCTTCATTTTCAACCCTCCAACTGAATCCTAATCAGATATTTGGGATTAATTCCTAAAAGATATGAAGAGCAACACCCCTGGCGATCGCGATCGCTGATTTCCGCAACGGTCGCGATCGCCCTTCACCGTTCAGGTTTTCTCAGTGCGATCACTCCCACTGGAACTTTGGCGGCGATCGCGCTTGCTGAGAATCACGAGGGCTTTGTCGATATCCCGAATTTTGATGCCGCGCAGGGAGGTCAAGATAGCTTTGAGTAGGGCAACTTCATCGGGGGTAAGGGTAATCATGGGAGTATTTCGTTGATATACTAAACCAACTATAGCTGAATAAGGATATATCCTCAATAGCGTATCCGTATCTCTCCGTAAGAGAGAATGAGGATATGCCTAAAAAACGAGATAAAAGGGAAATTAGAGCCTATACAGATGTTGAGCTGGCAAAGTTGCTGGCAACGATCGCATCTTTGCAGGACATTTCTCTCTCTCAACTAATTAATGATTCCTTAGAACTTTATTTGCAGCAGGAAAAAATTCAAGCGTTGATTGAGAAGCACAGTTTAGATGAAATTAATGGAGAGGAAGAGGAAGAAAATTGAGGTTGTATGTAGCGATCGCTCTTTACCTTTCAGGTTTTTTCAGTGCGATCGCCCCATGAAACTTCCTCTGAAATTCTCTCAGTTGGGGAAACTGCTCCCTTGACACGGGTGGGAACGGCACCACCACCTATGTTAAGGAGCGATCGCGCGTAAGTTTGACAATCCCGCATACCCTCCCTGTACTTTGG
>CASBQJ010000170.1 GCA_949127705.1 Synechococcales cyanobacterium PMM_0085 | reverse complement strand
GGCTGCCGCTTTACCTGGGCTTACCCATTTCATCAGCAGCGCTTCAGCTCCGCCGCTGGTTTCCGTCGTGGATTTGAGTGTTCCGGCGTTCTTGAGGGGGTCAGTGCTTCCATCTGCCGTGATCTAGCAGCCACTGGGTCTTGCGAGCAGGGCGTTGCAGGGGTCGGCCATTACCCAGCAGCAGCCAGGTATTGTCGTGGACGATGCCATCACTGGTCAGATGGTGATGAATTTGAAAATCGATCACAGCGGTTTGGGTCGCAGGATCAAATAAACCGCTGCGCTGCACTGTGTAGCCACATACTTGAAGTAAACCTTGCAGTTCTAAAACATCTGCGCCCCGTTGGCCTAACCGCAGAGGGCGGGCACCTGGCTTGAGGGTTGCCATGAGCTGATCCCAGGTTTTGGTTCCCACAATGCCGTCAATTCTAATGCTGTGCTGACGTTGAAATGCCCGTACAGCCGCTTCTGTAGTCCAATCAAATTCGCCGTTGATGGGTAGCTTGTAGCCATGCGCTAACAGCACTTCTTGCAGTTCAGCGATCGCCTCACCCGAGTCCCATGGGAGAAGGTCGTGGGTGAGACGCAGAGCCATATCCGAGGCGTTGGGCGCAAGTTCTGCATCTGCATCCATTTAAGCTACCTGCTGCTGGTAAACGTTCTGAGTGGGATATTTTTATCATATGGCAATCGTTACAGTGGCAAGGGTCGCACTGCTTTGGACATAGGCAGCTTCTCCCTAGCTCATTGGTAACTCATTCACAACCATGTTTTATGCAGCTTATTGACCAGAATATATCTGTATAAAGTGGTAAATAGCATCAATATAAAGTAAGACATAGCATCCATAGATGAATGTCATTGAAATAAGCAAAAATCGGCTGCCGAGATCCCCGGATTCTCCAAGAATCCGGGGATCTAAACTCCTTAAGTAAGTGCTATTCATCCATAGATGTCTTCTATCCGGCTCTAGCGTTACAATCTCTGAGGCTAATTTCTCCATTAGGTATTCTTAATCAAGACTTAATCAAATAAACCTGTAGCGTCAAATTAAAGCCTTGTTAGCTGTTGAAACGGTTTGATGCGATCGCTATAATCCCCTCAAATAAAACCTTTGGGCAAAATTCAGCGCTCGGAAAAACTTAATTTTAAAGACGCTTGCTCTATTTAAATTCAACGCAATCAATTTATATACCTCTAAACGAATCTAAAGAGATTATGAGTGGATATCCAGACTGTGTGAAAAAAGGACTTACACTTTGCAAGAAGAGAGTTTTGAGCATGGGTTTAGATCAATCGGCGGTACAGGCGGTTTGCCTGCTACCCGGATTTTGATCACTAAATCAAGCCATGAAGGTAACCTTAAAAAAATCTCGAATAATGCTGGTCTAAACAAACGTTTGAGAGGCTTCAAACTATGGTAACGACTCCCGAAAGACCCATGATTGGTCAATCCATCAGTACCTTCGGCGCTGCCCGCTCAACGATTGCAGGAGCACCCCTCAGCCCCGACGAGCTGCATCACATGCATGCCTTTTGGCGCGCGGCCAACTACCTAGCGGTCGGCATGATTTACCTGCGCGAAAATCCTTTGCTCAAGGAATCCCTGAAGCCAGAGCAAATCAAAAATCGCCTGCTGGGGCACTGGGGATCAAGCCCCGGCATTAGCTTCCTCTACACGCATCTGAACCGGATCATTAAACAGTTCGATCAAGACATGCTAATGATGGTGGGTCCAGGGCACGGTGCCCCAGGCTTCTTAGGACCCTGCTATCTAGAAGGTAGCTACTCAACGTTTTTTCCCAATTGCAGCGAAGACGAAGCCGGGATGAATCGCTTCTTCCGGCAGTTTTCATTCCCCGGCGGCATTGGCAGCCACTGCACCCCCGAAACGCCGGGATCGATCCACGAAGGGGGAGAGTTGGGCTACAGCATTTCCCATGCCTACGGGGCAGCCTTCGACAACCCCAACTTGATTGTGGTAACCATGCCAGGGGATGGTGAATCGGAAACGGGGCCTCTGGCTACCTCCTGGCATTCCAACAAATTCATCAACCCCATTCGAGACGGAGCCGTGCTGCCCGTGCTGCACCTCAACGGCTACAAAATCAACAACCCGTCGCTGCTGTCGCGGATTAGCCACGAAGAGCTAGAAAGCCTGTTCATTGGGTATGGCTACACGCCTTATTTTGTCGAAGGCTCTGATCCTGAAACCATGCATCAGGCCATGGCTGCCACACTTGATCACTGTGTCTCAGACATTAAGCGGATTCAGCACGAAGCCCGCAGCAGTGGGATCGCCACCCGCCCCCGCTGGCCGATGATTGTGATGCGTACGCCTAAGGGCTGGACGGGGCCTACCACCGTCGATGGCCATCAGGTAGAAGGGTTCTGGCGCGCTCACCAAGTGCCCATGGGCGGGATGAAAACCAACCCCGAGCATCTGCGTTTGCTAGAAGAATGGATGCGCAGCTACAAGCCCGAAGAGCTGTTTGATGAGCACGGAACGCTACGACCTGAAATTAAAGCGATCGCCCCTAGCGGCACCAAACGGCTGGGATCAACGCCCTACGCCAACGGTGGGCTGCTGCGCCGCGAGCTAATCATGCCCGATTTCCGAGAGTATGGGGTGAAGCTCGATAGACCGGGTCATATTGAAGTAGAAAATACCAAGCCGCTGGGTATGTTTTTACGCGACATCATGCGGAATAATATGACCAGTTTCCGGGTATTTGGTCCCGATGAAAACACGTCTAACAAGCTGGGCGCAGTTTACGAAGTCAGCAAAAAATTCTGGATTGCGGAATACCTGCCCGAAGATGCCGATGGCGGTGAACTGGCAGTGGATGGTCGGGTGATGGAAATCCTCAGTGAGCATACGCTAGAGGGCTGGCTGGAGGGCTATTTACTCACAGGTCGGCATGGGTTCTTCTCAACCTATGAGTCGTTTGCCCATGTGATTGACTCAATGGTGAACCAGCACTGCAAATGGCTAGAAATTTGCAACCATATCAACTGGCGCGAAGAAGTATCGTCGCTCAACCTGCTGATTACTTCCACGGTGTGGCGACAAGATCACAACGGCTTCACGCACCAAGATCCGGGCTTTTTGGATGTAATTGTCAACAAAAGCCCAGACGTGACCCGGATTTACCTGCCGCCCGACGTCAACTCGCTGCTGTCGGTAGCCAACCACTGCCTCAAGAGTGAGAACTACGTCAACGTGATTGTGGCCGACAAGCAAATGCACTTGCAGTTCATGAATATGGACGAGGCGATTCAGCACTGCACTAAGGGGCTGGGCATTTGGGACTGGGCGAGCAATGACCAGGGGCAAGAGCCAGATGTGGTGATGGCCTCGGCAGGCGATATTCCAACCCAAGAGATGCTGGCGGCGATCGATTTGCTGTGGACCGAATTCCCCGACCTCAAAGTTCGCTACATTAACGTGGTGGATTTATTTAAGCTCCAGCCCAATACGGAACATCCCCATGGGTTAAGCGATCGCGACTTCGACAGCTTGTTTACCACCGACAAACCTGTCATTTTTAACTTCCATGGTTACCCCTGGCTGATCCACCGTCTGGCCTACCGCCGCACCAACCACAATAATTTTCATGTGCGCGGTTACAAAGAAAAGGGTAATATCAACACGCCGCTAGAACTGGCCATTTGTAACCAAGTGGATCGCTTTAGCATTGCCATGGATGCGATCGACCGTATTCCCAAGCTACATGTTGCCGGTGCCCATGCCAAAGAACGGTTCAAAAACATTCAAATTGAATGCCGCAACTATGCCTTTGAGCACGGCATCGACAAACCCGACATCGTGGGATGGCGTTGGTCTCGTTAAACACGCTGCTGATCTGAGCGCTACTCCTAGCCCTCTTTGCCAGCCGCGTGGTCAGCAAGGAGGGCTTTATATAGGGGATCCAGCTAGGGGATCAATCTGGGAGATCAATCTGGGGGATCAAGCCGGGTCGTCTTTCAAATTCAAAAAAACATAGCGTTACAGTTTTACATTCCACCCTTCACGTTCTACTTTTTTGCCTGTCCAGCCTTTAACCTGTCAAGGAACTCACCCTATGCAAACAGTGCCCAACTCAGCGCTTGCAAACATTCAGATCGAAGACGATCGCACCGGATTAGAAACCGAAACCCTCAAACGGGCGTTTTTAGACAACTTATTCTACATTCAGGGCAAGTTCCCGGCACTGGCAACCCCCAACGACTACTACATGGCACTGGCCTATACCGTGCGCGATCGCCTGCTGCGGCGCTGGCTCAGTTCGGCTGAACTCTATACCAATAGCGGCTCGCGTACCGTCTGCTACCTCTCCGCCGAGTTTCTGATGGGACCTCACCTGGGCAACAACCTAATTAACCTGGGGATTTACAATCAGGTCAAGCAAGCGGTGGAAGAGTTAGGACTCAATCTGGACGAGCTGCTACAACAAGAGGAAGAGCCGGGTCTCGGCAACGGCGGCTTAGGGCGACTGGCTGCCTGCTATTTAGACTCGCTGGCTAGCCTAGAAATTCCGGCAATTGGCTATGGCATTCGCTACGAATTTGGCATTTTTGACCAAGAAATCCACAATGGTTGGCAGGTCGAAATTACCGACAAGTGGCTGCGCTTTGGCAACCCCTGGGAAATTGCCCGACCCGACTGGGCGGTAGATGTGAAGTTTGGCGGCCATACCGAATCGTTTGAAGATGAACTCGAAGGCCGCTTCCGCGTCCGCTGGGTGCCCTATAAAGTCGTCAGAGGCATTCCCTACGACACGCCGATTTTGGGCTACAAGGTCAACACTGCCAACACGCTGCGGCTGTGGTCGGCAGAAGCGGCAGAATCATTCGACTTTGCCGCCTTCAACTCAGGGGATTACCTGGGTGCGGTGCAGCAAAAGAGCGATTCGGAGAACATTTCCAAGGTGCTTTACCCCAACGATGAGCAATACCGAGGCAAGCAGCTGCGGTTAGAGCAGCAAATGTTCTTTGTATCGTGTTCGCTGCAAGACATGATTCGGATTATGGCTGTACAAAAGCTGCCCTTGGAAGATTTCCACAAAAAATTTGCCATTCAGCTCAACGATACCCATCCAGCGATCGCCGTGGTTGAACTGATGCGGCTGCTGATGGACGAGCACAGCATGGACTGGGACAAGTCCTGGAGCATTGTCCAAAACACCTTCGGCTATACCAACCACACCCTGCTGCCCGAAGCCCTAGAGCGCTGGCCGATTCGCTTATTTGGTGAACTGCTGCCCCGCCACCTAGAAATCGTGTACGAAATTAACCGCCGCTTTTTAGATGATGTGCGGATCAAATTCCCGGATGATGGCGATCGCCTCAGCCGCCTGTCGCTAATTGACGAAAGCGGCGAGAAATATGTCCGCATGGCCAACCTTGCCTGTGTCGGTAGCGCCGCCATCAACGGCGTCGCCGCCCTGCACAGCGAACTGCTGAAGCAAACGGTGCTCAAAGACTTCTACGAAATGTATCCAGAAAAGTTCAGCAATAAAACCAACGGCGTTACCCCCCGCCGCTTCATGGTGCTGAGCAACCCTCGACTAGAAACCTTGATCACCAGCAAAATTGGCGACAGCTGGATCAAGCATCTCGACGAACTGCGTAAACTGGAACCCTGCGTCAACGATCCCGCTTTCTGCGCCGAGTTTCGCCAGATCAAACACGCCATCAAACAAGACCTGGCCAATTACATCAAAGTTAAGACCAACATCGACGTTAACCCTAACTCCATCTTCGACATCCAGGCCAAGCGGATTCACGAATACAAGCGCCAGCACCTCAACGCCCTCCACATCGTCACCCTCTACAACCGGATCAAAGCCAACCCCAATCTCGATATCACGCCACGCACCTTCTTGTTCGGCGGCAAAGCGGCTCCCGGCTATTACATGGCCAAGCTAATCATTAAGCTGATTAACGCCATTGGTGACGTCGTTAACCGCGATCCCGATATTGCCGGACGCCTAAAAGTGGTATTTTTGACCGACTACAACGTCAAATTTGCCCAGCGCGTCTATCCTGCTGCCGACCTATCCGAGCAAATTTCTACCGCTGGTAAAGAAGCATCTGGCACAGGCAACATGAAATTTGCCATGAACGGTTCCCTCACCATCGGCACATTAGACGGAGCCAACATTGAAATTCGTGAAGAAGTCGGAGCCGAAAACTTCTTCTTGTTTGGGCTAAACGCCGAAGAAGTAGTCGCGAAAAAAGCCGCTGGATATAACCCAATGGACTACTATGCCAGCAACGCGGAACTGAAATTGGTGATCGATCGGATTTCGTCTGGCTTTTTCTCTAGCGGTGATGGCAACCTGTTCAAACCCATCGTTGACGACCTGCTCTATCGAGATGAGTACATGCTGATGGCAGACTATCAAGCCTACATTGACTGCCAAGATCAAGTCGATCAAGCCTACCGCGACCAAGATCACTGGACACGGATGTCAATCTTGAACGTGGCACGGATGGGTAAATTCTCCTCCGATCGCGCCATCCGCGAATACTGTGAAGACATCTGGAAGGTACAACCCGTCACGATTGAACTGGATGAATATAGGCAGACTCAAACCACTTTGAACGTGTAACCGGGGATTTGTAAGCGGCGTGGTGCAGCCTTAATAGCCCGCCTTGATAGCCAGTAAACAGCAGTGTAGAACCTTGACGGCGTTAAGGTTCTACACCATTGAGCGACAGGGTCTAATCCTCAAGCCAAACGCTGACTGATAGGATTCAAAAGAAACATGGTGGAGTCAGGAACCATAAGCCGGATCGGTTCTAGAATCAGTAACACAATTCTCTTACCTCAGCAGATAGAAATGGATAGCGACAAACTTAGCTTCTTAGATGAAAATCAATCCGTTGCGTCATTGGTCACTCAGCTACACGACTACTTCAAAAACTCCCACTCTCACTGCAAAGTAAAACGCAGTCAGCTGTTGAGCAAGCTAGATAGCGTATCTGGTGAACAAGAGCAAGCCGTTTTGGGTGAACTGCACCGGGTAGACGAAGAGCTAACTCACTTTGGGGTGCTAAACGATGCGCTGTCCATTGCCGATCGCGTTCTGCATTCCAAAGTGGTGATGGATGCCCTAGGAATTGAAAGTGAGGTATACCAGATCCACCATGAAACGGACAGCGAACGAGCCGCCGAGTGGAAAATGGCAGAATACCGCTTGACTCAGCAAAAGAATAGTGAGCCTTAATTAAGCATGGGATTAACTTTATATTTTCTGCGCCATGGAGAAACCGAATATAGCCGTTCGGGGAGCTATTGTGGTGAGCTAGATGCCGAGCTAACTGCTGCCGGACACCAGATGGCAGCAGCATTTGGAGCAGCCTACCGCACCCTACCTTGGAATGCTGTGTATGTTAGCCCCATGCAGCGAACGGTAGCCACAGCTACGCCCCTGTGTACGGCGATCGCGATGGAAATGCAGCCACGCGATGGACTCAAAGAAATTCGCTATGGTGAATGGGAGGACAAAACATCTGCATATGTCAAAGAACACTATCTAGACGACTATATTAAGTGGATGACAGAACCCGCCTGGAATCCGCCAACGGGTGGCGAAACGGCCATCCAAATTGCCAGCCGAGCCGCGTTAGTGATTGCTGAAATTGAACAAAAGCATGCAGAAGGGAACGTGCTGGTGGTCTCTCACAAGGCTACGATTCGGATTATCTTATGCACGCTGTTAGGTATTGATCTAGGACGCTATCGCGATCGTATCAATACACCAACTGGTTCAATCAGCATCATTAAATTTGGCGATCATGGCCCCATGCTCGACCGATTGGGCGATCGCAGCTACATGAGCGACGAGCTGCGCAACTTACCCGGGACGTAAGCACTAAAACGGTTGACTAGAGTCAAGTTCAATCCCGATGCGCTTGACCTCGGGCGATTACGCCTAGGATCTTTATAGGCACTTTACCCAAACTTTACAGCTTCTTTATTTAACTCCTAAGAATCACTGATAACTTTCCTACAGTGCTAATATCTTGCTGTGATGTCTCAAGGCCAAACAAATCTCAATTTGTTGAGAGCATATTAGTCTAGTGCACACTGGTCTGAGACTGATGCATCTTGGTAGAATTCCTTAAGCTTGATTTTAGGGATGGTGGGTGTTTTTACGGACTGATAAAGGGGTTAGGTTGCTATGAGCTTACTCGATCGAGTGCTGATTATTGTAGAAAATTTACTCGTCCCCTTTGACCGACGGGTATGGATGGAAGCCACTACCCTCCAAAAAGCCGGGTATCAAGTATCAGTAATCTGTCCAACAGGCAAGGGCTTTGAGGACGAGTACGAGGTGATTGAAGGAGTCCATATTTATCGCCACCCCTTACCCACTGAAGTCAGTTCAATGACTGGATATCGGAGAGAGTATAGTTGGGCTGTAAATTGGGAATTTCGCCTAGCCCAGAGGGTTTGAAAAGAACGCGGGTTTGATATCGTTCACAGTTGCAATCCGCCAGACTTGCTCTTTCTAATAGCGGCCTGGTACAAGCTATTTCACGGCGTCAAGGTAATTTTTGATCATCATGATCTTAGGTAGGGATAAATATTAGCAAT
Source organism: Synechococcales cyanobacterium PMM_0085 (assembly GCA_949127705.1). Taxonomy (GTDB): domain Bacteria; phylum Cyanobacteriota; class Cyanobacteriia; order Elainellales; family Elainellaceae; genus CASBQJ01. The sequence goes on along the minus strand of CASBQJ010000170.1, from coordinate 7,129 downwards.
TTATCCCTCATGCAGCAACGCCGAAGAGGCGACAGTTAATCTGTATCCAGCCTTATACTGTAAATTGTGCCACTTCACTTTATTGTTGACACGACAGTAAATTTCATCTAGTGTTTCTCGTAAGTTCACTTTCCGCACCTATCCGACTGGCTTATCTACAAGCAATAGGGATCTGATCTTTACTAACTTAGTATCCGTCAGGTCACTAGTAGTCTGAGGCGTAAATCTGCCTACCATTCGTAGTGCAGGCTTCCAGCCTGCGCGGGCAAGATGCCCGCCCTACAGTAGCTAAACTTGCGCCGTCTTCTACTAGTATATTGCTTGCGTTTGAGTGAGGCTTCGATCCGATTCTGTGTTGTGTAGCTAACTCTGCAAAAACTGATAAATTCTCTACAAATAACTTCACTCACATCATCGTTAATTATCTTGAGGTTTTCTATGAAAATTAGCATTTTTGGTCTTGGTTATGTTGGTGCGGTTACTGCGGCCTGCTTTGCTCGTGATGGCCATGAAATTATTGGTGTTGACGTTAGTCCCGAAAAAGTCGCTTTGATTAACGCTGGAAAATCCCCAATTGTTGAACATGGATTGGAAGAACTTTTAGCTGAGGGAGTGAGATCTGGGCGGATTCGAGCAACTACTAATTCTGAAGAAGCTATTCTTGCATCTGATGCATCTTTGATTAGTGTCGGCACTCCTCCAACTGAGAGAGGAGAAACAGATCTTCAGTACGTCTTCAACGTCCTTAAAGATATTGGAGCAGTCATTAGCCAGAAAAGTGCACCTCATGCAATTGTCCTCCGTAGCACTGTACCGCCTGGGACGTTACAGCGCTGTCATGATTTTTTGGCAGAAGTTGTCAACCTTAAGTCTATTCATCTAGCTTTTAACCCCGAATTTTTACGCGAAGGAACGGCTATCCGCGATTATGACCAACCTCCATATACCATTATCGGAACAGAAGATGACTTTGCTGAAAAGGCTGTTCGGGAGATGTATGCAAAGGTTGCTGCTCCATTTATCGTTTCCCCGCCACCAGTAGCAGAAATGGTGAAATTTGTAGCTAATACGTGGCACGCGACAAAAGTTACCTTTGCTAATGAGATTGGTAGAATCGCTAAATCATTCCAAATCGATGGACGTGACGTAATGGATATCATTGTTCAAGACACGAAGTTGAATATTTCCACTACCTATATGCGTCCGGGCTTTGCCTACGGAGGCTCCTGCTTGCCGAAAGATCTAGGAGCATTGTTGTATTGTGCCAAAGCAATGGACGTTCCGGTTCCTCTATTAAACGCAATACCAAGATCCAACACCCTTCAAGTTGAAATAGCGGTACAGGAAGTCATGCGATCGCCAGCTAGACGGATCGCAATTTTTGGACTAGCGTTTAAGCCGGGCACAGATGATTTAAGAGAGAGTCCAGCAGTTCTTCTTGTTAAGCGATTAATAGGCGAAGGTTATGAAGTCAAAATCTATGACAAAGCGGTTCACGAGGCACGCTTGGTAGGAACTAACCTAGCTTACATTGAGCGTAACTTGCCCCATTTTGAGGCTCTTCTCGTTGAAGAACCGGAGGCAGCTCTGAAAGATGCAGAGTTTGCAGTTTTCACTTATTCAACTCCAGAGTTTTGTCAGGTAATGCTTAATATTCCTCAGAATATTCGAATTTTGGATTTGGCAGGTCTAGTTTCCGAGCCATTAGTAGGGAAGGATTATCATGGAATCGCTTGGTAAAGTTTTAATCATTGTAGAGAACCTGCCGGTCCCATTTGATCGGCGGGTATGGATGGAATCAATAACGTTGCAGCGTGCCGGCTATGAAGTTTCAGTGATTTGTCCAATGGACAAGTCTTTTACAGCAGCATATGAAGTGATTGATGGGGTACATATCTATCGCCATCCCATGCCGCCCGAAATTAGCTCAGTTTTTGGGTATCTGCGTGAGTACTTGTGGGCTGTTGTATGGGAATTTCGCCTAGCTCATCGAGTATGGAAAGAACGAGGTTTTGACCTAGTCCATATTTGCAACCCTCCAGATCTCCTTTTTCTGACTGCGGGCTGGTTTAAACTTTTCAAAGGCATCAAGGTAATCTTTGATCAGCATGATATTAATTTGGAGATGTATGAGGCTAAGTATGGACGACGGGACTTCTTTTACTATGGTTTAAGCTTAGTTGAGCGTCTAACATTTGCCACCGCCGATGTTGTCATTTCAACTAATGAATCATATAAAGAAGTTGCTTTAACACGAGGACGAAAACCTTCTAACAGGGTTTTTGTTGTGCGCAGCGGCCCCGATCTATCTCGATTTTATTTAGTTCCTCCTAATCTACACTATCGGAAAGGTCGAAAGTATCTCGTTGGCTACGTTGGAGTTATGGGAGAACCAGAAGGAATTGATTATCTTCTGCAAGCAATTCATCACTTGGTTTACGTAAAAGGGCGCACTGATATTCAATTTTCTCTAATTGGTAGTGGGCCAACTTTTGAAGAGCTGAACGCTTTATCGCGAGAACTTAAGATTACAGAATTTGTAGATTTCACAGGCAGGATATCTAATGAGGAATTATTAGAGAGACTTTCTACCTGTGATGTGTGTGTTAATCCAGACCGGAAAAATCCGTACAATGACCGTTCTACAATGAATAAGATTCTTGAATATATGGCGCTTGGAAAGCCTGTTGTTCAGTTTGACCTGCTAGAAGGCAGACGTTCAGCAGCAGGAGCGTCTGTTTATGCCAATCCAAACGATCCAGTTGACTTCGCAGAAAAAATTTTGGAGTTGCTGAACAATCCTGAGAAACGGAAGGTGATGGGCGATGAGGGCCAACAGAGAATGCGAGAAAAACTAGAGTGGCGCTATCAAGCCCCTATATTACTAGAGGCATATAGGCTTGCTCTTCAAGGTCGTTGAAAGCACGAGGAATGTTGGAGAGTGAAATCGGAAATACCTGAAATTAAGGATTACAGGTAGATTGGTAGCTTTGTCAAAAGAGTCATAAGTTGTTGTGCGTAATTAATTTCTTTGAACGCTTTGTTCAAACCATGGGTAGAAAAGGTCTCCTGAGTCTATGCCGGGAATCGAGAATTGCTAAAAGCCTAGGCTTCTGTTAACTGGGTCTAGGTAGCAGTTCAGGAACCTAGGTTTTCTAATAGGCATTTTAATGGGCACTGCACCATTAAAAACTTATAAAAAAGGTGGAATTGGTCGATAGATCAACTCCACCCGCCGATCCTTTGAGAGGAGAACACTAAGATATACTTTATGCTTATTGCTATTTACTGTCAATACTATCAGGATATTTTCTCAACTGGCTAATTAAAGGTTAGCTCTCAAGCTTCCGGCAGACCGCCAGAGAAAAATAGTCTGCGGGTCGTAACAAAGAACCCTCCAGCCCGATTGATCGAATTGCCTGAGCCGATTGATCAAATTGATGGCTGATCAATTGATCTATAGGCGATCGCTTTTGCTATTATTGTTGAGTTGAGGCAAGTGCCGAAGCCCATGCGGATGTGGCGGAATTGGTAGACGCGCTAGATTTAGGTTCTAGTTTCTCACGAAGTGAAGGTTCAAGTCCTTTCATCCGCATTTTCCTAAACCGTAAGTCAGAAAAGAGTTTCAGCTATTCGCTAGGTGCTAGATAGCCTTGAAGCTTATTCGGTTTAGCCATTTTTTGCCTGCTAATGACTATGACTTGACTATTGAGAAAATCTCAATTTCATACGTGGCGATGCGTCAGTCTTTTCGATCACGATCGCTGTTCGGGTCAGGGCGTGTCAGTGCCAGTGCCCCTACGGGATGGGTCGGATCTTGTAGTTAATCAGGTATTACGTGGCTAGGCGTCAGTCTTTTCGATCGCGATCGCTGTTTATTGCGTTTTCTCTATTGATCGTTCAGCTGCCATCGCGTCCGGCAACGGCTCAGGCAGTGCCGCAGCTTTGTCCGGCTCAGTTGGGCGATCGCGTTGCAGCCATTGTCAATCGTTCTGAGTTTGCTCGATTGCGCTGGGGCATTTTGATTCAAACTCAATCGCCCCTTCAATCCTCCAACCAACCCCCCACAACCCTAGCGGCTCACGATGCCGAGCGGTATTTTATTCCCGCTTCCAATGCCAAGCTGCTAACGACTGCCGCCGCACTTACCCAGCTTGGATCTGAGTTTCGGATACGGACGTCGATTTACCAGGTGGATGCCACAGCCAGCGGGGTGGTGTTGGCAATTGTTGGCCGGGGTGATCCGAGTGTGAGCGATGCTGAACTGCGCCAACTGGCACAACAGTTAAGCGATCGCGGCATTACCACCATTGACCAACTGATTGCCGATGATCACTACATCCGTGGCGAAACGGCCAACCCCACCTGGGAATGGGAAGATATTCAGGCGGGGTATGGTGCGCCGGCCAGCAGCCTAATTTTGAATCAAAATCGGATCAACTTGACCCTGGTGCCGCAAGCTGTGGGGCAACCCCTACGCGTGGAGTGGGCAACCCCAACCGCAGGCCAGGGCTGGCAGATCGATAACCAGTCGCAAACCGTTGAGGCGACTGCACCAGAATTTTTACAGGTGGGGCGAGATTTCAGCCGTCCGGTGCTGGTGGTCAGGGGGCAACTGCGGGTCAATGCCGCTCCCGAGCCTGTGGCAATTGCCGTGACCCAGCCCAGCCAAATTTTTTTAGATCGGTTTCGTCAGATTTTAACTGCTCAGCAGATTCGGGTGCATCAGGTGGCAATCGCCCCTACGGCTGTATCGGCCAATTTGCCAGAAGTGGCAGCAATTGAGTCTCCTGATTTAGCCAGCTTAATTCAGGTTGCCAATCAGCGCAGCAATAACCTTTATGCCGAAGCCATTTTGCGATCGCTCGGAGCCACAAACCCCGATGCAACCAGCCACTTAGACGCTGGACTAGCGGCGCTGACCCTGGCTCTAACCCGGCTCAATATTAGCCCCAATAGCTATCACCTGGTCGATGGCTCTGGGCTGTCGCGGCGGGATTTGGTCAGCCCGACTGCCCTCGTCCAAACCTTGCAGGCAATGGCGCGATCGCCCTATGCTGCTGTTTTTCGAGAGTCGTTGGCGATCGCGGGTGAGAGCGGCACCTTGCGCAACAGTTTTCGCAACACGCCCATTCAAGGCCGACTGCGCGGCAAAACGGGATCGTTAACCGGAGTTACCACCTTATCAGGTTACTTTGACCCAGCCCATTATTCTCCCCTCGTATTCAGTATTTTGGTCAACCAGGCCAACACGGCAATTGATGATGCGACCGCCGCGATCGATGAAATTTTATTGTTGATGGCGCAGCTGCAAGATTGTTGAGTCGGTGTCGCTGAGCTGGATTGGGAGCAGAGAGTCGGTGCGCTGCCCCAGATGATATTGTTTGGCGTCAACTTGAGGCCATCCGTGAGGTCTGCAAACTGGCCACCTTTACCAAAGCCGCCCTGAGCGCCATTGGCGTTGAAGAATATAGCCTTCCTCACTTTGGTGCAGTACAGGCAAGGGGGTTAAGTCCCTTGTTCTGGAACCTGTAATTTACTTCATTCCTTACCGGGGCGCGATCGGGCGCGGGCAGGCATTACGGTGAGCGGTTCAAACAAATCCATGACCATCATTGGCAAATTGAGAGCGTTCACAGAGTGAGCAAACAGGTTTGTCATATTGAACGCTTCCAGGTGCGAAATGAACAAGCCATGCGCAATCATTTCTTTTATGCTCTGAGCGCTTTTGTCAAACTCCAGACGATGCAAATTGAGGGGTTAATTGAAAACCTATATCAGGTATCGAGGCAGTTAGTTATCCCAGTGATTCGACAATTTTCCTTGACGATATCACCTTAGTAAATTATTCTCCTTTTTGATCAGGCTTCTGTTTGTCAACGTGTAGAGAGCACTTTATCTTAACTCGGATGGTTGGTTACGAGATAAAAACACTCGCATGGTGCGAAGTTTTCCTGGCTGTCGTGAAATCAATTTCTGCTCTTCTAAGGTAACAATCATTTGATGGATATTGGGTGATGAGGTTTTAAAGATCAGATTTCATATTGCGCTCAGCGGGTGGATAGCCGTTGAGCCTGGTGTAGTAATAGATAAAGGCAAGATATTGACCCTGTTTTTGGGTGTATTGAGATTTCATATCATCTCAATATAGGCTGGCAGCATTTATACTCAGATTTTGAGCCGATCCATGCCATATTAAGGCTTGCTCTAGAGTTTGAGCCAAGCAAGATGTACAATTTTTGCTTATGAGTACTGCCACCTACGACATTGTTGCCAAGCTATGGAATCTCTGTAACGTCCTCAAGGATGGCGGGATATCGTTTCATCAATACATGATTGAGCTAACGTACCTACTGTTTCTGAAGATGGCTAAGGAAACGGGTACTGAAAATCAAATTCCAGAGGGTTACCGCTGGGACGATCTTAAAAGTAGCTCTGAATCTGACCAGCTTGCATTTTATAAGCAACTTCTGAACCACTTAAGTCAAGATGGTTCTGTAATCGTTAAAACGATCTTTACCGATGCTAAATCTTCTATAAGTAGACAAAATACGCTCTCCGCGCTTGTTAGTGGAATAGACAAGCTTGATTGGTATAATGCGCGACAAGAAAGTGTAGGGGATGTGTATGAAGGACTCCTTGAAAAAAATGTCAATGAATCAAAAGCTGGTGCGGGTCAGTATTTTACTCCCCGTCCGTTAATTGACAGTATGGTGCATGTCATGCATCCTCAGTTGAACGACATCATTCAAGACCCTGCTGCTGGTACAGGTGGGTTTTTAATTGCTGCTAATCGATATATTCGGGAAAATAGTAACCTGAGTAGTTGGACTAAGCAACAGAGGGACAAATACTTTGGCAATACCTTCTACGGGATGGAGCTTGTCCCTGACACCCATCGACTGGCATTAATGAATTTGATCTTGCATGGCTTAAATTTTGATCCTCAGGGGGCAGGGATTCATCATGGAGATACGCTTTCCCCAGAGGTTAAGGCTTTACCAAAAGCGACGCTGATTCTGACCAATCCACCGTTTGGCAGCAAGAAAGGTGGAGGCTTACCCAACCGCCCAGATTTTAAATTTCCTACCAGCAATAAACAGTTTTGCTTCTTGCAACATATTTATCT
>CASBQJ010000169.1 GCA_949127705.1 Synechococcales cyanobacterium PMM_0085 | reverse complement strand
TGCTGTGCGAGGTAATTCTACTACCTATCAAGACCAGGTGCATGATGTCATTATTGCCCTGCGGAAAGCCATGAGCCAGCAAAAGCAGCTTGAAGAACACTTGGGGCGCGCCAAAATCCCCATTGACTACCGCTGGTCGCTCAACAACCCCAGCCCTAACCACGCCGCCCCAGATCCGATCTCGTCGCCTTAACGCGCCTCCTAAACGCCTGACTTAATGAAACGCCTGACTTAATATTTGATTTTTGATATTCTGTCGCAGACGATGCGATCTCAGCAGCACATCTTGTAGACTAATCAAATCCATCAGAACGGGTTGCGTTGAGAAAGCGGGAATGTCTGGCTGCCAGATATTTGCGGAGAGTTGAGCATGGTTACGGAAGGGGCGATCGCGTTGCCCAACTCAATGAACCCGTGTTAGGTAGGGAGGCGCTGCGTGTCACAACCAGACTTGACTCAAGTCTCCTCAGCGATAGATCCTTGCTCACTAGAGCGATTCCGTGTTTCTGAGCGAGATGCCTCTGCCCAGGTAACGGTGCCGCTCGATCCGCATGCTCTAGTAGAAGAACTGGCTCAAACGCGATCGCTAGAACAAGAGCGAACGGTGCGCATTCACCAGCTAGAGCAAGCGCTCGACCAGGCGTTGGCCTATATGGAAGAGCTGCGGCTACAGGTGCAAGACCAGGGGCTAGTTGAGGCGCAGCTAGCCGCCACCGAAAAATTTGCGTCGGTGCAGCAACAGGCGATCGCCCGACTCAAATTGCGGCTGAAGCAACAGCAGCAGCTGATGGATACGCAGATGGCAGACGCTCGAACGCGCAGTTGGGCGATCCAAGAGCGGCTGAAGGCAACCGAAGCCGTTGTGCAAACGCAGCGAGAGGAAATAGCAGCGCTGCGATCGCGCTTGGCAGGCACGAGTTTCGACCACCTGCGGCTAGACGGGCAGGGTCGGCAGCGGCGGCCTGACGGCACCCAGCAGCAGATGGCCGAGCTAGAAGCAGAGGCCGAGCGCGCCAAAGCCTTAGCTCAGCGCTTACAGCTCCTGCTAGAAGCCGCTCAGCAGCGGATTCAAGAATTGGCGTTTACCTTGAGTGATGACCAGGCTCGCCCAGCCCTGCCAGAATTGCCGCCACCCGACATCCAGCAACTGACCCTGGATGCCATGTTCCCGTCTGAGCCATTGCCTCGCCGCAAGTCGATCGCTCGTCGCCCGCAGGCGATCGTCACCTTAGGTCAAGACCTAGCACGGGCACAAATCAAAGCAGAAGAGTTAGAAATTGAGCTGGCGCGGCAGCTGCACACTCAAGCCCAGTGGCAGCATAGCTACCGCGAGCTAGAAGCAGAGTGCGATCGCCGCCGGACTCGAATTGCTAATCTAGAGCATCAAAGCACCGAGATACAGGACCAGATCTTTCAGCACGCCCGCCAAGCCAGCGAGTACGAAGCAGCGGTGCAGCACTGGAAAGATCAGTATGTGATTGGTCAGCGCCAGCTAGCGCAACTCAAAGAGCTACTCGACAGTGCCCAAGTTCAAATTCTGGCTAGCGAACAAGTCGATCCCGAACTGACAGCCGTCTTTTCGGAGCTAATGACCATGATTGAATTGGTCGCTACCACTGAACTAAACTCCTTCCAACCCATGGCTCCGGCTTCATCGACTCGATTTAATGCGCTTGACCTCCCCGATTTTTTGCTGCGGCGGCGATCGCAACGACGAATCAAGGATGAGAGATGAAGGCTTGAATACCGCGCCCCGCTCTACCCACTTATGGCATTCTGGATAATACACCCACTCATATCTCAAGACAGTTTCTAAAGGCAGATAGACTGATGGACAACAAAATGATGCTGATGATTCCTGGCCCTACCCCGGTACCGGAGCCAGTGTTGCTGGCGTTAGCAAAGCATCCGATTGGGCACCGTAGCGGTGACTTTGCCAGCATCATGGCGGATGTGACCAGCGGGTTGAAATGGCTGCACCAAACCCAACATGATGTGCTCATTCTGACCGCTAGCGGCACTGGGGCGATGGAAGCGGGGATTATCAACTTTTTGAGTCCCGGCGATCGCGTTTTGGTGGGCAGCAATGGGAAGTTTGGTGAGCGCTGGGCCGAGGTGTGTGATGCCTATGGGCTGAACACGGAGCGGGTGAGCGCAGAGTGGGGAAAGCCGCTAGATCCTGAGCAGTTCCGGACGTTGCTAGAAGCCGATACCGCGAAGCAGATTAAGGCGGTCATTATTACCCATAGCGAAACGTCAACCGGGGTACTCAATGACCTGGAAACGATTAACCGCTACGTCAAAGCGCACGGCGCACTAATTTTGGTCGATGCGGTGACCAGTCTGGGCGCGGCTAATGTCCCCGTTGATGCGTGGGCATTGGATGTGGTGGCGTCAGGCTCACAGAAGGGCTATATGCTGCCGCCCGGTTTGGGCTTTGTCTCAGTTAGCCCCAAAGCGTGGCAGGCTTATGCTACGGCTAAGCTGCCCCGCTACTATTTAGATCTAGGCAAATATCGCAAAGATGCGGCCAAGAACACCACGCCGTTTACGCCCCCGGTCAACATGTTCTTTGCGTTGCAGGTGGCCCTGAAGCTGATGCAGGCAGAAGGACTGGAACCTATTTTTGCCCGTCACCAACGGCAAATGAATGCCACTCGTGCTGTCATGCGATCGCTGGGGTTGCCGCTCTATGCCGCCGACGGGGCCGCTAGCCCTGCGATTACCGCCGTCGCCCCAGCCGGGGTCGATTCTGAGCAAATTCGCTCGGTGATGAAGAAACGCTTCGACATCATTTTGGCAGGCGGCCAAGATCAGCTCAAGGGCAAGATCTTCCGGGTCGGGCACCTAGGGTTTGTCAGCGATCGCGACATTCTCACCGCCATTAGTGCCCTAGAAGCCGCACTGCAAGACCTCGGCTATGACGGCTTTACACCGGGTGCTGGCGTCAGCGCTGCCGCCCAAGCCTTAACCGCCGCTTAAAATCACAAACACAACCCGATGTGCAACGTTGCCGAACTACCCTCACCCCAACCCCTCTCCCAGAGCGGGAGAGGGGCTAAAAACGGGTTCGGTTCCCCTTCTCCCCTCTTGGGAGAAGGGGTTAGGGGATGAGGGCTGCCTTAAAGTTGCACATCGCGTAGACACAGTAAGCTGGGATAGGTAGTAAGCAATCAAAAATTAGCCCCCACAACCTGTCCAACTGGGCATACCCCCCTCCCAGCAATTGCTCAGGCTTCACACACGCTCACGCTTCACACACAAGGAGACTTTCCATCATGGTTGAGA
>CASBQJ010000168.1 GCA_949127705.1 Synechococcales cyanobacterium PMM_0085 | reverse complement strand
TCACCCAACTGTCACAGCAGTCAGGAGACCTTGGTGAATGATACCTTGGTCATCCCGATTTGCCCAAGCAAAAGAGGATGCCTAGGGTTTCTAGTTCTGGTTTCCTTACCCCAAACGTCCTAGGAGACCAGTTCATGACTTACTTCACCGACTCGGGCACACCTGTGCCCCCAAATCCTGTACCCTTCAATGCTGATGGCGGGCGATCGCGCGAACCCGTTCGGCATCTGCTGTTTGGCTCCCTGGCCGCCGTCCAGCTCAACATCAAAAGCCTGCACAAAATGGGCTACGCCGAACCCAACGACTGGAGTAAACCCATTCCCACGGGGCGATCGGGCGAAGTGATGGCGATTTTGGTGAAATACCTGTGGGTTGATTAAGCGGCTTGATCTCTGGGTATGACAAATGTATTGGTAGGGGCACGGCACTGCCGTGCCCCCAGGTTTGTTAGGGCGCGTCAATTAGGGCACGGCAGTGCCGTGCCCCTACGGGGTTTAATATAGGCTGATTATTGCGTAGTGTTGGTGCATTGATGGCAATCTTAAAAGACCTGTCTATTTCTGCGATCGTTGCCGGGTTTGTGACAGTATTGGTGGGCTTTACCAGTTCAGCGGTGATCGTATTTCAGGCGGCGCAGGCTCTTAATGCCTCCCCTGCGGAAACCGCGTCCTGGATGTGGGCGCTGGGGCTAGGCATGGGGATTACCTGCATTGGCCTATCGCTGCGTTATCGCATTCCGGTGGTGACGGCGTGGTCTACCCCTGGTGCCGCGATGCTCATTACCACAGCAGCAGCCGTGTCGATGGAAGAAGCGATCGGGGCGTTTCTGGTTTCGGCGCTGCTGATTACCCTGTGCGGATTCACAGGTTGGTTTGAGCGCGTGATCAATCGCATTCCCACATCCATTGCATCTGCCATGTTGGCAGGCGTGTTGCTGCGATTTGGGTTGGATATTTTTGTAGCAATGCAAACCCAGTTTGGCCTAACGGTTGCCATGTTTTGCACGTACTTGATCGCGCGGCGCACGGTGCCGCGCTATGCCGTGGTGATGGCACTAGGGCTAGGGATTTTGATGGCAGGAGCACAGGGCTTATTGCAGCTTAATGGCGTGCAGCTGCAATGGGCACAGCCCGTATTCACGATGCCGCAATTTTCGATTGGGGCAATCATTGGCGTGGCGTTGCCGCTGTTTGTGGTGACAATGGCGTCGCAAAATGTGCCTGGGGTGGCCACAATGCGCGCTTCGGGCTATACCGTGCCAATCTCGCCGCTAATTGGCTGGACGGGTGTAGCAACATTAGTCTTGGCTCCTTTTGGCGCGTTTGCGTTGAATTTGGCAGCAATTACGGCGGCGATTTGCATGGGGCGAGAGGCGCATGAAGACCCCGCCAAACGCTATGTGGCCGCGATCGCCGCTGGTGGGTTCTACATCATTGTGGGGCTGTTTGGGGCAACGGTGGCGGCTGTGTTTGCCGCCTTTCCCAAGGAGCTAGTGCTGGCGATCGCCGGATTGGCGCTGTTGGGCACCATCGGCAATGGTCTGGCGGTTGCCCTCACTGACCCACAAGCCCGCGAACCTGCCCTGATTACATTTTTAGTCACCGCTTCAGGGGTAACCCTGTTTGGCATTGGGTCTGCCTTTTGGGGACTGGTGGCGGGGACGTTGGCGATCGCCATTTTGCAGGGAAAAGCGCCTCAATCTGCCGTTAGATGGCTGCGCGATCGACGGACAGCGCCTGAGCGAGGCAAGAAGTAAACTTGCTTAAGTAAATTTGCTTACACTATAATAAACAAATAATGGGTTAAATAGCGTGGTGTGGTGGCATTTTGCCGGAAAATCAGAGAGCCGGAAAATCAAAGAGCCGGAAAATCAGAGAGCCGGAAAATCAGATTGGTTCAAGATTTTTCCTGTTTAATCCATCTGTAGGGCGTTTTAACAAATAGGGTGGCGTAGATATTTAGCTAGATGGCACGCAATGAGCTTCGAAAAAACGTTAACCCCTGCCCTAACGCTTGCGCAAATCTTAGACAAGATGATGGCGATCGCGCTTCAGATTCAGCAATGTGCTGATCTAGAGGCTGTTTTGGGCAGCGCGGTTCGCGAAACTCGTGCCCTGTTGAAGGCAGATCGGGTGCTCATTTATCAGTTGCTACCCACAGCGGGTGCAGTCATCACCGCCGAATCGGTAGGAGATGCATGGATGCCGATGCTAGCAGAGCAGGTTCATGCATCCCATCTAGCCGCACCATGGCAACAGCACCCTAGCCAAGGGCAGGCTCACACTGCCTCAGGCAGTGCAGCCACTAGCTTAGACCCCGATTGGACAGCACAATGGCCATTCCGGTTCCAGGTGCGGGCGCATCTAGCCGAGCCGATTTTGAGGGAGGGGCAGCTTTGGGGCTGGCTGATTGCCCATCAATGCCACCAAGTGCGACCCTGGCAGCCTCTGGATCTACAGATATTGCAGCTGGTGGCAATTCAAATTGGCACTGCCGTTCAATTTCAGCCTAAACGGGTAGAGCCGTCGTTTAACCTCCCACCAGATGCAGCGCCGCTGCGTGAAGCCAGTCTGCATGCAGCGCATATGGCTCGTCAACACGCAGAATTACGATTACAGCAAAGTGAAGAGCGGTTCCGTTTAATTTTTGAGCAGGCCGGAATTGGCATTGTCTTGAGTACGGCTCCTACGTATAACTTGTCATCCAGCAATCTCTTTTTCCAAACATTCATCGGTTACTCATCCAGCGAATTGGCCAACCTTAGCTTGAGAAATATTACCCATCCAGATGACATCGCCACAGACGAGTCACTGCTGCGGGACTGTTTGACGGGTCGGCGAGATAGTTACGAAATTGAGAAACGCTATGTTTGCAAAGATGGCACGATTCGATGGGGGCACCAGATCGTCTGCTGCGTTCGCGATGCAACCGGGCAAATCCAATTTGGGTTTGCCATGGTCAATGATATTGACGAACGAGTGCGGCTTGAAGCTGAACGCAAACAGGCAGTACGGGCGCTGAGGCAGCAGGCAGCGCGGGCGCAATCTTTAAATCGAGTCGTGCAGACCATTCATTACTCGTTAGACTTACCCACCATTTTGACGGCGGCGACCGCTGAAATGGCTCAACTGTTAGAGGTAGAACAAGCCTCCATTGTCCAATATCTGCCAGAGCGTCAAATGTGGCTGTATGTAGCGGCCTATCACAGTGCTCCCAATTTATTGGAATGGGTAGGTTTGGAAATTCCCGACCGGGGTAACCCACTTACAGCGCAGCTGAAGCGGGGGGAAGTCGTTCAGGTGATGGATGCCAGCACTCTGCAAAATGATATTAATCGAGAACTGGCTAAATCTGCACCAGGGTCTTGGTTATTAGTCCCTATGATTGTGGGAGACACCGTTTGGGGCAGCTTTAGCCTGCACACAACTCAAAAAAATGCAGCTTGGCAAGATGCTCAAATAGAACTGGCGCAGGCATTAGCCAACCAGCTAGCGATCGCCATCCACCAGTCTGAACTGTACGACCAGGTGCAGCAGCTTAATGCCAATCTAGAACACCAGGTGCAAGAACGCACCGCTCAGCTCCAGCAATCGTTAGACTTTGAAGCGTTGCTGAAGCGCATTACCGATAAAGTGCGAGACAGCCTAGATGAACGGCAGATTTTAGAAACGGCTGTGCAAGAGCTGGCCCATGGCCTCAAGGTCAAATGCTGTGATACGGGCATTTACAACGCTGAGCAAACGATGTCTACTATTTTCTATGAATGTGTGGATGGGTTGATGCCAGCGCAGGGGAAAACCTTTAGGATTGACCAGGCTCCCCACTCTGAAGTCTATCCTTATTTGTTTCAGGGGCAAACGTGCCAATTCGGTGATCTAGTCCCCACCTCGCTGCGTTCGGATCGGTTCTTGTCCACCACGCTGGCCTGCCCCATCTTTGATGATCAAGGTGTTTTGGGCGATCTTTGGCTGGTCAAACGGCCAGATGAAATTTTTAACGATCAAGAAACCCGTCTGATTCAACAAGTAGCCAACCAATGTGCGATCGCCCTGCGGCAGTCGCGGCTATACCAAACCGCTCAAGCCCAAGTTGCAGAACTAGAACGGTTGAGTCAGCTCAAAGATGACTTTCTCAGCACCGTGTCCCATGAGCTGCGCACGCCCATGTCTAATATCAAAATGGCTACCCAAATGCTGGAGATTAGACTCAGCTCATTGGGCATTTTGGATGACGAGTCGCACGCCATCTATCGCTATTTCAAAATCCTGCGCGAGGAAGGCCAGCGTGAGATTCGTTTAATCAACGATTTGCTTGATCTGGCGCGCTTAGATGCTGGCATTGAACCGCTTAACCTCACCACCATTGGGCTGCAATTTTTTATTCCTCACCTAGCCGAACCGTTTTTAGAGCGCACCCGCAATCAACAGCAGCAGTTGACTCTGCATATCCCCGAAAATTTGCCGTCGCTGCTGACAGATTTGTCTTACCTGGAGCGAATCATCACAGAACTGCTGCACAATGCTTGTAAATACACGCCTGCTGGAGAAACCATTGACTTATCGGTGCAGGTGACAGCCAGCACTATCGAGATTCATGTGAGTAATTCTGGTGTCGAGATTCCGGCGGCAGAGGGCGATCGCATTTTCGATAAGTTTTATCGCATTCCTAATAATGACCCCTGGAAGCACGGCGGTACGGGGCTAGGTTTAGCCTTGGTCAAACGGCTCACCAAGCGGATCAAAAGTAAAATCCGCTTGGTGAGTGGCGATGGCAAAACCACGTTTATCGTCGAGTTTCCCCGTGAGGCAGTAGCGGGTTAATCGGCAAATCAGCTGTACCGGGTGCGATCGCCCGTTAGCCGAGTCACCAGCAGCGTATTGCCCCGTCTTGCGATTACTTGCACCACAGAGCCGGGTGCGATCGTGGCTGCTTCAGTTGGCTGATCGGCTACACCCGGTTGCTCTACCTCATACTGCTCGGCATACCAGTACGTTCCCTCAAACGCCACCCAGCCCCGTTGATGAGCCGTAATGGCTTCTTCCACTCTGCCAGTACCAGGATTGTCCAGCATTTTGATCGAGTTAGACACAACTGTGGGATTCATGGCGACACCTCGTTGATGCTTCTACGTTGAACTTAGTGTCTAGCAATAGCGCCGTTTGAGCCAGGGATCATCCGGGATTTTAACCCCGAAGTTAGTTAGGAGTTGCTAAGATCTGTCAACGCCTTGTGGGTCAGGGCATTCGCCGCTCGCAGGAGCAGACCCACAGGTAATCAGATTGGCTTAACACCCGGCAAGAGGGCTTATCTTCAGCCAAGCTAGATTTATCTTCAGGCCACTACTATTAATCGTCCTCGCGCCACTAAACCGCGAAATATTGCCTTAAAATCTCAAATAACAACTGCCATCACGCGCCAATCGTTAATTTGGCCTACCCTCACGTCCATTGCGGCTACCGATCATGCAATTTTGCCTTTAGCATTGCCCCTAACTATCGATGACTATTAAGAATTCACGACGCAGAAGCCGTGGTGTGATTTTGACTGCCCAAGGCAAGCAGAAACTTGAGGTGGCGATTCAAGCGGAGCAAGACTCTCTAGGCAAACGCCTCTCGCTCGACGAGATGGGCGATCGCGCGGTGCTTGATCCGGGCACTGTTGCCAAAGTGTTGGGGCAAGAACGGAGCGATCGCCGTTCCTTGGAGCGGTTGTTCAACGCCTTTAAACTCGACTTAACCCCCACAGATTTTACGACGCCTAGCCCGACGGTCGAGCATTCGGTTTCTAATCCGGCCATGGATTGGGGGGACGCCCCCGAACTGCCTGCATTTTATGGGCGCGATGACGAACTGCAACGGTTGACCCAGTGGGTGGTTCGCGATCGCTATCGTCTGGTGATGATTTCGGGCAGCGGCGGCATTGGCAAAACCACGCTGTCGATCAAGCTAACGGACTTGGTCCAAGACCAGTTTGAATTCGTGATTTGGCGATCGCTGATCAATGCCCCCCCGTTGGTTGAACTGGTGGCCGATTTGATTCAGGTCTTGTCGAACCAAGAGGCAACCGACTTTAGTTTGAATGCCTTTCAAAAATACCTACGGCAGCACCGCTGTTTGATTGTCTTAGACAACATTGAATCCATTTTGCAAGATGGGGCTGAGCTAGAAGACTATCCGACGGCGCGCCCAAGCTATTATCGTCAAGGCTATAGTGACTATGGCATGCTGCTGGGCTGGGTGGCGATTGGGCGGCACAATAGCTGTTTGGTATTAGCCGGTCGGCAGCGCCCCGATGAATTTGTCACGTTAGAAAATTCAAGATTTCGGATTTTTTCGTTAGGTGGACTCAGTGAACCCGCCAGTCGTGCCTTTATTCAGGCTCAAGGGACACTCGAAGGGTCGGAGCAAGACTGGACAATGCTGATCAAGTCCTATGTCGGCAATCCGTTGATGCTGAAGATTGCGACTTCAAATATTGAGCAGTTTTTTGGTCATAATATCTCCAAATTTTTGCAGAGCAATAACTTTGTGCTGCGGCGGATTGGCGATTTGCTCAACATTCAGTTTGAAGGGCTGTCGGGGTTAGAGCAGCAGGTGATGTATTGGCTGGCCCTGGAGCGAGAACCGGTATCTGCTGAAGAATTGCTGCCCAACTTGGAGCCACCTGTGGCGTTTGCCGCATTGCTAGCGGCCATTCAAGAGCTACATCAGCGATCGCTAATTGAACGCTCGGACGATGCGTTTTTTTCATTGCAACCTGTGGTGATGCAATATGTGACGGCTAATCTGCTGCGACAGCTGTGCAGCGAAATTATGACCCAAAGCCCACGGCTGCTGCAAAGCCATGCGCTAATTGAAGCCCAGGCACCCGACTATGCCCGAGAATCTCGGATCCGGACGATCTTAAAACCATTAGAATTGACGCTGTTAAATCAGCTGCGCAGCCTGCCTGTACTCAAAGAGTACCTAAATCGGCTGTTACATGTGCTCAGAAGCAACGCCCAGTTCTCCACTGGGTATGCGGCTGGCAATGTTGTCAACTTGCTCTGCTATCTCAAGGTAGACCTAACTGGGTATGACTTTTCTGGGCTGGTGGTGCAGCAGGCATATCTACCGGAAGTGAATCTGCACAACGTCGATTTTACGCAAGCAGACTTAAGCAAATCAGTTTTTGCGGAAACCCTCGGCCCGGTTTCCTCCGTTGAGTTTAGCCCCGACGGGGCGCTGTTGGCGACGGGCGATGCCAGTGGTCAGGTGCGACTATGGCAAACCAAGGACGGCACGCTCCGCCTGATTTGCTCCAAGCACGACGATTGGGTACGCTCTATCTCGTTTCACCCTACGGCACCGCTGCTGGTCAGTGGCAGTGGAGACTGCACGCTAAGACTTTGGGATATTCATACGGGTCAATGTCTGCGTGTCTTTCGGGGGCATCTCGGTCGGATTCGCTCGGTGCGCTTTGACCGCACCGGGAGGCTGATGGTCAGTGCCAGCGCCGATCAAACGGTGCGACTTTGGGATGCGGCGAGTGGCGAGTGTTTGCGGGTGTTCCAAGGGCATGGCGATCGCGTTCGTTCGGTTGACTTTGGCGTAGATCCGCAGCAGCGGCCCATTTTGGCTAGCGCTGGCGAAGACCAAACGATTCGCCTGTGGGATGTGGAAACCGGAGCCTGCCGCGATGTGTTGAGCGGTCATACCGATTGGGTGCGATCGCTCAGCTTTAGTCCCGACAGTCAACTGCTCGTCAGCGCGGGTGCCGACACCACCGCTCGGCTGTGGGATGTCGCCACCAGCCAGTGCTTGCACATCCTAGAAGGGCATACCGATTGCATCCGCTCGGTGCGCTTTAGTCCCGATGGCCGCCGCCTAGCCACCGCTAGCTCGGATGCAACGCTGCGGCTGTGGGATGTGGAAACAGGCAGCCACCTCCAAACCCTGCTAGGCCACTCCAACTGGGTGCGCTGTGTGGCCTTTGCCCCCCAAGGAGAACTGTTAGCCAGCGGCAGCGCCGATCGGCGCGTGAAGCTCTGGAACGTGGATACCGCACAGTGCCTCCGCACCTTTGAAGGCTGTGCCCGCTGGGTGCGATCGGTGGCATTCAGCCCCGATGGAGCCTTGCTGCTAGCGGGCAGTGCCGACCATACCCTGAGGCTGTGGGATATTCACACCGGAGCCTGCGTCAAAACACTGCACGACCATACCAACTGGATTCAGTCCGTTGCCTTCAGTCCCGACGGTAGCCTGATCGGCAGCGGCAGCGGCGACAAAACCGTGCGCATCTGGAATCGCCAAACCGGAGAATGCCTCAGACGCTTAGCCGGTCATAGCAAACGCATCTTATCCATTGCCTTTAGCCCCGACGGCAGCCTCCTCGCTAGCAGTGGCGACGATCGCAGCATTCGCCTGTGGGATGTGGGCACCGGAGAATGCCTAAAAACGCTCGAAGGCCATACCGGGCGCGTGCGGGCGGTGGTCTTTTGTCCGGTGCCAATCGGGGCAACGGGCGCGCTGCTGCTAGCGAGCGGCAGTGAAGAAGAAACCGTGAAGCTGTGGGATTGTGACACTGGAGCCTGTTTGAACACACTAGAAGGGCATTCCAACCGCGTCCGTACTGTCGCCTTCAGCCCCGACGGCACCCTCCTCGCCAGCGGCAGCGAAGACCATACCATTCGCCTGTGGAATGTAGTCACCGGTGCTTGCACAGCCGTCTTGAGCGGACACACCGGACGGGTGCGATCGGTTGCCTTCAATCCGGTCACCTCTACCCTGGCTAGCGGCGGCGAAGATCAGGCGATCAAACTATGGGATCTGCAAACCCATCAATGCCTGCATACCTTTGTGGGGCATAGCGAACAAATTTGCTCTATTGCCTTTAGCCCCAACGGTCAATTGCTGGCCAGCGGCGGTCGAGATGAAGCGATTCGGCTGTGGGAGATTGAGACTAAAACCTGCCTCAGAGTGCTCAAGACCCAAAATCTCTACGAAGGCATGAAGATTACAGGCACAACCGGACTAACAGCCGCGCAAAGAGCCACCCTGCTGGCACTGGGAGCGGTGCAAGAGTAGTAGAGGTTTGGCCTGCACTGCCCCCAAC
>CASBQJ010000167.1 GCA_949127705.1 Synechococcales cyanobacterium PMM_0085 | reverse complement strand
GGGTTTCCTCTTATACCCAGTGCAGGAGAACCCCGATGATTGAGATGTTTGACGCGCCCATTGCCCGCAGTTTTTTGACCGATAGTGATGGTGAAGGGGAGGATGAAATTCGCCCTCTGCCGCTAATTTTGCCGCTCTACTTCCACCCGCTAGCTCCCGGCCAAGAGCAGATGCGAGTTTTGCTGATTAGTAGCCCGACCTGGGTGCGCGAAACCATTCACGACCTGCACGCTCGTGGGTTTGCCAACGTCAAGGATTGGAGTAGCTTACTCCCCGGTGCCAATCCTGGCGAAGTCGTCAGCATTCTCACTCGGCGGCGGCGGCGGCAATAAAAAGGGCAGTGGACTAGTACTGCACGGCGGAAGTTTGCCTACAGTTGCACAAGGGGTTTAAGCTCCTTGTCTGGAGAGCCTGTCTGGGGAGCCTGTAAAAGTAGTTAGACATCTCCCCCAAAGTCCTCTGAAAAAGAAGATCTGGTGTACTGCTTCTTTGACGTAATTGCTCTACCATAGAAGGAGGGGTTGATATACAATTAGCCGATTAGTCGTCTTTAGAGGAGCAGGGTCTGTGGAATTGCTCACTGTAGGTCACTCTAATTACGAAATGAAAGCATTTATCTCTTTGCTTCACAAGCATGGGGTAACTGCAGTTGCTGACGTGCGCTCATCTCCTTACAGTCGTTTCTTGCCACACTTCAATCGAGCGGCGCTGAAAGAAGCTTTAGCAACGGAGGAAATCCGCTATGTATTCCTAGGGCAGGAACTGGGGGCAAGACCTAAAAACCGAGAGTGCTACATCAACGGCAAAGCAGTGTATGAAAAAATTGCCGCAACTGATGAATTTCATGAAGGCATTCAAAGAGTTTTGAAGGGTGTAAGAAAGTACAGACTTTCGCTAATGTGTGCTGAGAAAGATCCACTGACCTGTCATAGAGCAGTTCTGGTCTGTCAACACCTGCAAAACTTCGGTTTACATATTAGTCACATTCTAAAAGATGGCGATTTAGAATCTCACGATCATTTAGAGCAGAGGATGCTTGAAAAGCATGGACTTACAGATTTTTTAGAAATAAAGGAAGAACAAGCTCAACTTTCTCTATTTGCTCAGCAAAATACTAACTTCCCAACCAGAGAAGAGTGCTTGGAGAAAGCATATAAACTTCAGGGTAACGAAATTGCTTATGTAGAAAAGAGAGATGATGATGACCAAACAAATCAACCTATTCACGATTGGATTCACTCAGAAGAGCGCTCAGAAGTTCTTCGAGACGCTTAAAGAAGCAGGTGTCAAGCAAGTAATAGATACTCGACTGAACAATGTCTCTCAATTAGCTGGATTCACCAAACGAGCGGATTTAGAATACTTTTTAAAGTCTATTGGCGGTATTGATTACGTTCACATCCTTGATTTAGCTCCGACTCAAGATATCCTCGATGAGTATAAAAAAAACAAAGGGGATTGGACGGTATACGAGCAAAAATTTTTACAGCTTATAGCCAATCGCCAAATTGAGAAGAAGATTTATCCAAGTCAATTGGATGGTGCTTGCTTACTCTGTAGTGAGGCAAAACCACATCACTGCCATCGCCGCTTAGTTGCTGAGTATCTAAATGGGAAGTGGGGAAGTATCAACATATGTCATCTCTAAAACGAATTGTCTGTCTGTCCAATTCGTGGAAGCTAGAAGAACGATGTATCGCTGGAATTGATCTTGGTGGTGGAAACTGGATTCGTCCTGTATGTGACAGTTTATATCCCAAAGATGGAAAAGTTCCAAGATTAGCTCGGCTTATTGAAGGTAAAGAACCGGAACTTCTGGATATTTTAGGAATCCCTCTTGCTGATACTGGAAATGATTTTGGGTTTGAGTGCGAAAATCTCTCGGTTTTACCAGGTCAGTGGAAACTATTAGGAAGAGTACATTCAAGTGAATTAGTTGGCTATTGTGGAAGCTTTCCACAAATCCTTCACAATTCTTCAAAATATGTTAATCCTTCTTGGTTAAAAACCCTGCCTTTCCAGCAGCGACGTACATTGCAACTAGTTCAGGCTACCAGTATTTCTGTCACGAAAAGCTCCTCTGGGAATACTGGATGGCGAGGTTCCCTGCAAACTTCTAACGGTCAAGCTCTGAGAGATGCAAAGATTACTGATCCCGTTTTTGCTGAGAAGCTAGAGTCAGGATACCAGCCTACAGGTAGCTGTTTAGTGACTGTAAGTCTCAGTATGCCTTGGGCACCTCAGGATAATTGGGAAGGCGAAGAGCCTTGTTGGAAGTTGATAGCAGGCGTAATCGAGATGTAGCGCAAAGATGTCTAACAACCGTGTTGCAGCGGACGGTTTGAAGATCTTGGGGGTGATGCAAAGCTTATCGACCGCCGCTGAACACGACCGTTACACTTCCGCCGCCAAGTACTAGGGCGATCGCCCATGCAACGGCGGCAGTATAACACGCTGCGAGCCTGGTGTTATTTATCGGTTAATGTCCACACCCCTTCCTGCCAGGTTTCGTCGCTGGGCGGGTGGCTCAGCCAGTGGTTAATCCGCTTCAGGTGCAGTTCGGACGATTTGTCGGTGTTGTCGAGTTCTTCGAGAATGGTGCCAAAGGCGGCTAGGGCTTTGGTGAACCGACGGTTGAGGTAGTGGTCACGGCCTTGGCCATACAGCTCAATCACCTGTTTTTTGATATCGGAGACCGTTTCGGTATGTAGCCCCACCAGTTCATAGATGCTCACAGGCTGGTTTTTGCCCTTGACCCGGATGCGATCGAGTTCGCGCGCCCAAATCCGGTCGGCACAGGGTTTGTAGGTGTTCTCGCTGATGATGATATCGGTGCCATACTGCTTGCTGGCGCTTTCCAGTCGCGAACTCAAGTTAACGCCATCGCCGATCGCGGTAAACTCCATCCGCCGACTGGAGCCAATATTGCCGCTAATCACCACATCTGAATTGACCCCAATGCCGATGCGGATGGGAGCCTGGTTGCGGCTGAGCCTCTCGTCGTTAAAGGCGACCAGTCGATGCCGCATTTCGACGGCGGTTTGCAGGGCCATCCACTGGTGGTCGTCTAGCGGCAGCGGCGAGCCAAAGACGGCCATAATCGCATCGCCAATGTATTTGTCCAGCGTGCCTTTGTAGGTAAATACCACGTCTACCATGCACTCAAAGTATTGGTTTAGCAGCTCTACCACCTGCTCGGCAGAGAGACTCTCGGTGAGGTTGGTGTAGCCCCGAATATCGGAAAACAGCACGGAAACTTCTTTGCGATCGCCCCCCATTCTGGCGGCATCTGGGTTTTCGAGCAGCTGTTCGGCTAGCTCCTGGGTCATATAGCGATACATGGTGCTTTTCAGCCGCTTCTCATCGCTGATGTCGTCCATCACGACTAATACGCCCGACACTAAGCTGCTGTCGTTGGCATTGGCGATGGTGTTAATCGACAGGTTAATGCTGTGCTGCTCAACGCCGTGCAAAGGCTGTAGGGTCTGGTCAGGATAGTATTGCTGCCGCCCTTTTTCATCTTTGCCCGCCAGCGCTGCATTAAACCATTTAGAAAAATCGCCCTTTTCTAGCCGCACTAGCTCACTAACGTGTTTTCCTTGGAGCGAAGAGTCATCCTTTTCTAGACCTAGCAGTTCGCAGGCGCTTTCGTTGGTGGCAATGATGCGCCCGTCTTTATCAGCAGAAATGACTCCGTTGGAGAGCGATCGCAAAATATCGCGCTGCATTTGCTCCTGCTGTTTGACCGTCGCGAACAGCTTCGCGTTTTGCAGCGCCACCCCAGCTTGAATATTAAACGCATGCATGAACTCTTGATCGTTGCGGTTAAAGCTGGCGCGCCAGACCTCGGGCGCATCGGGGTAGTTGGCAGGGTTATAGAGAGGATAATCGCCATGCCGCCGTTTGTTGACCAGTTGAGTCACGGCAATCAGCTCACCGTCGGCATTGAAAACCGGCATACACAGCATGCTGCATGTGCGATAGCCTGTTTTTTTGTCCATTTCTTTGGCCGTGTCAGAATTGGGGCGATTGTAGAGATCGTGGGGGATCAGCAGCGGCTCCCCGCTGGTGGCCACCTGCCCCGCAAAGCCCGCATCCATCGGTAGGCGCAGCTCCTGCATTACTCCATCAATCGGCAGCTTGGTCCACAGCTGATGGCGATCGCGATCTAACAGCCACAGCGTACTGCGATCGGCCTGCATTAGCTCCTGCGCCTCGCTCATAACGCGGCTTAGCGTTTCTTCTAAATCTAAGCTGCTTTGGCTCAGCGACTGGGTCGCCTTCATCAGGGCTGAGGCAGCACGCTGCTGCTGGGTGGCCTTGTAGAACGAACGAGACGATTCTAAAATCAGCCGAATCGACGGGGCAAACTCTTTAAACACCTGTTCATCGTGGTCGGTGAAGCCATTGCGATCGATCCGCTCGTCCAAACTGGCTTGGCGATCGCCGATGGGCTTGAGTTTATTGATCAGTTGCACCACACCCAGTAAGCTGCCTTCCTGGGGTACGCCTTCTGGCGTCATGCCCTCCTCGCTCACCAAGGGCATCGTCAGCATCGTATAGGTGCGGTAGTGATTTTGCTTGTCAAGTTCTTGTGCAGCTTGAGAGCGGCTATCTTTGTAGAAATCGTATTGAATATTGACTGCTTTGCGCGTTGTGGCCACTTCGCCAGCGATCCCGACGGTAATGGGAATGCGCAGCTCCAGGTTATTACCGCGCTCATCTTTGGCAACAATAGACCAGAGTTCGTCTTTGTCTTCGTCTAATAAAAAAATAGTCGTGCGGTCGGCATTCAGCAATTCCCCCGTTTTCAGGGCAATAGAGCGCAGCATTTCATCTAAGATGGCGTCAAAACCCTGAGAATCCAGCACGTTGTCGAGCATGGACAGGGTTTGATTCACCACTTGGAGCTTCTTCTCAACATCCGTGACTATTTGCTTAAACGTATCTTGAGTCAGGGGTGCCAAAAATTCTGAAAAAGAGCCTCTAGTGGGGGTGAGGGCACTACCGGGATCGGCGGCTAGAGGGGAAACTGGCAATGCTGCGATCGCCTCCCGTTGATCTACTGCCACTGGATCCACTGCAACCGCTACAAAACTAGGCTCTAAACCGATAGAGCTATCAAGCCCCAACTCATCCACAGAGATGACTTCAACCTGGACGCTAGTCACAGGAGCCTCCAACTCTGTGGGGGCAGCATCAGGGGACGAGTTCCGAGGGGGAAGATGCGAAGAAGGGGCTGTCATGGCACTCTGAATAGCAGGGAAGACGCGTCCAACCTTAGTTTAAATTTACCCAAGCCTCGATCCAGACTTAACTAGAACCTTAAAGATACGGTTTTAGATCCTTAAAGATGACGCTGATGCTTGACCCAGAGGTGTGCTACGGAGCATTGCAAACTAAACATACTCGGTTTGATGGGCAGTTTTTTGTGGCGGTGTACACGACGGGAATTCTTTGTCGTCCGATTGGTTCAGCAAACGCGCCTCAACGCCAAGATTGTACCTTTTTTCTGAATGCAGCGGCGGCTCAAGGGAGAGGGTTCTGCCCTTGTTTGCGGTGTTAGCCTGGAGTTGACTCCGCACCTGTGGGCTCATCAGAATTTCTCCGAGCAACCCCGCGCTTCTAGTAAGCCGGGGAGGGATAGGAGCGGAAAGGGTAGGGTTCAATACCCCTAAGCTGTCCAGGATATGTGCTAAAAATGTGAAAATGGAAAGAGTCTACAGGTACAGACTTTACCCAATGCCTGAGCAGGAACTTGCACTGAGGATGCTTGGCTGTGTCCGGCTGGCCTATGGCAAAGCACTGGCACACAGAACTGAGGCTTGGTACGAACGGCAAGAGCAGGTTGCTTAAATGACGAGCTTTGATGCCGATATCCCACTGCCGATTGCGCCAGCTGGGGACTTTTCGATTGATGCCGTGCTCAACCGCTTTACCCATTTTGGCGTGGAATTGGGCTTGGAGCGGATTGTGCGCCTGCTGGCAGCGCTGGGCAATCCGCATGAGCGGGTGGCGGTGCTGCATGTTGCCGGGAGCAACGGCAAGGGATCGGTCTGTGCCTATTTGGCGGCGGTGCTGCAACAGGCTGGCTATCGAGTTGGGCGCTATACTTCGCCGCATTTGGTCAGCTGGTGCGAACGGGTCTGGCTAAATGGGGCGGATATTGCGCCAGAGGTGCTCTACGATTTGCTGCAAGAGGTGGTAGCTGCGATCGCCCCTGACTATCCCTCTCCAACTCAGTTTGAGGTGATTACGGCGGCGGCTTGGCTATATTTTGCGCGGCAGCAGGTCGATCTAGCCGTGGTAGAGGTGGGGCTGGGCGGCCGGTTAGATGCGACCAATGTGTGCGATCGCCCCTTAGTCAGCCTGATCACCTCCCTCAGCCGCGAACATTGGCAGCGACTAGGGTCAACGCTGAGCGAAATTACGGGGGAGAAGGCGGGGATTTTGAAACCCGACTGTCCAGTGGCGATCGCCCCGCAGCCACCGGAAGCCGAAGCGGTCTTGAAACGGCGGATTGCGGAGCTGAACTGCCCTGCGGTATGGGTTAGCCCCGCTGTAGAAATTGCTGAGGGCTGGGCAGAGTATCGAGGTTGGCCAATGCAGGCAGGCGATCGATCGACCAGCACCCTCCAGCCCGTGGCGCTGAAGTATCCGCTGCCGCTACTGGGGGCGCACCAGTTGACCAATTCGGCAGTGGCGATCGCGGCCTTGCATCTATTGCGGGCGCAGGGGTGGGCGATTAGCGATGAGGCGATCGCCGCCGGGATTGGCAATACCCAGTGGCGAGGGCGCTTGCAGTGGCTCAACTGGAAAGGCCAGCGGCTATTGGTTGATGGGGCACACAACCCAGCCGGGGCGGCAACTCTACGAGCCTATCTCGATCAATATCTTGGGCAAAATCTTGAGCCAGATCTTGAGCAAAATCTTGAGCAAAATCTGACTCACCCCCCAACCCCCGCTCAGCGCCCTAGCCTACCCTCATCCGTCACCTGGGTGATGGGAATGATGGCCAACAAAGACCATGCCGATGTGTTTCGGCAATTACTGCGAGCCGGCGATCGCCTTTATCTAGTTCCCGTTCCCGACCATCTATCTGCTGATTTAGAGCAACTAGCCGCCTTGGCCATAGAGGTCTGCCCGGAGCTAGCGGCCTGTTGCCTCACCGCAGACGCTGTTTCGGCGCTGCATCTAGCATTTCAGGTACCCCAACAGCCCGCCGCCACCGTGCTGTGTGGCTCGCTCTATTTGATTGGGCACTTCTTTAGCGAGAATTCAAAGTCTATCAGCGCTGCTGCCAACCGATAACCACCGACAATTACCAAACTAATCACCGATAATCACTGTTGCAGCGCTCGGCTATCATAACTATGAGATGGCTGAATCCCACCACGGCTTACCCTATGGCCGTTACTCCGATTACTCCGATGCGCCGTCACCCAGCGACCTCATCTCAATCAAGTCTGTTGCACCTGAAAAAATCATGATGACTCAGTTAAAACCAGGGAAATCCTCTGCCATGCCATTGGCACTGCTGCTGGCGATGACGGCCATTTCTGGAACTGCATCGGTAGCTGTAACGCTCAACCCTGTCTGGGCACAGCCAGCTGTCAGCGCGTTTCCCCTGCCCGCCACCGTACCCAGCGGCACCCAGGTGGCGATCGCCAGTTCATCTAGCATCAAAGCCATCAACCAAGCGCTGAGGCAGCGGTTTTCTAGCCAATATGCGGGCACCAATGTCACCCTCAACTATGTGAGCACCGACGCGGCACTTCAGGCACTGCAATCTGGAACCGTTGACATAGCAGCAATTGGCCGCTCCTTAACCCCAGCAGAAAAAGCGCAAGGGCTAGTGGAAGTGCCCTTAACGCGCCACAAAATTGCAGCGGTTGTCAGTGTCGATAATCCCTTCAGCACCAGCCTGACCACTGAGCAATTTGCCGGAATTTTTCAAGGCAGTATTACCGACTGGTCGCAAGTTGGCCGCGCCCCCGGTGCGATTCGCTCCGTCGATCGCCCTGACAGCAGCGATATTCGTCAGAGTTTGCAAAACTACGCCATTTTTCGCAACACGCCCGTCGGCAGCGGCGCAAATGTGATGAAGCTGGCGCAAGACAATACGGAGATGATGGTGAATGAGCTGGGGCGCGATGGGATTGGGTATGCGATCGCCGAGCAGGTCGTCAATCGACCCGGCGTCAAAATTCTTCCGATTTATGATGTCTTGCCCAGCGACCCTCTCTATGCGTACTCCCAGCCCTTGGTCTATGTCTACCGAGGCGCTAACCCCAGCGAGGGCGCTAAAGCATTTTTGGGCTTTGCCACCGATGCCTCCAACCGAGCCGCCATTGAAGCCGCGCGCGTGGTCGATGCCACCACCCCAACGTTAGCCGCGACAACTGAAACGAACGCTAGCCCGGTTTCGGCAGCCCCCGCGACGGCTCCAGTGCCCGTGCCGGAATCAACGGCTGCGGTGCCCGGTGCGGGGGCTTCAATTACTGGGGCAGGAGGAACGTCCGTTGCGGGATCGGGTACCGCGTCGCCAGGAGCCGATGTCCCTGGGGTGCCGGATGCGGCTAATCCCTCTGCTGCACCGTTTGTGGCACCCAATTCGTCAGAGCTAGACCAGGCAGCGGCTCCGACTGCCGCCACTGCCGACCCGTCGGGGCAGATTCCTGGGTGGGTGTGGTGGCTAGCCTTTCCGGTTTTAGGGGGGTTGCTGTGGTGGCTGATTCGAGGTGATGCGGCCAACGGCCCGCTGATTCCTGCTGTCGCCGCCGCTGACACCCGTGCCAGCCGGCTCATGCTAACGCCGCGCACCTGCCAAGCCGCCTATGCCTACTGGGAACTGTCGCTCGATGATCAAGGCATGATAGATCAGCATCCAGGTCAAAGCTTGTCCCTGCGGCTCTACGATGTCACCGATCTAGATCCGGATGTAGAACAACAGATTCCGCACAGCGTACAAGAGTTTAGCTGCCACGAGAATCAGCCAGATCGGCATCTACCGATTGCCGTAGATAACCGTGACTATGTGGCCGAGCTAGGGATGCTCTCTAGCGATAAACACTGGGTTCCACTGGCGCGATCGCCTCAAGTGCGGGTTCCTGCCTGTAATCAAAGCGAGCCAACGCTGTGGCCTACTCGCCTAGCTACGAAACCAGCAGGATTGCCGCGCCCCGCCACCGCC
>CASBQJ010000166.1 GCA_949127705.1 Synechococcales cyanobacterium PMM_0085 | reverse complement strand
ACTAACCCCAGCAGAACTCAGCCCTTTAATCGCACCATCGACGGTTGCAGCAATCGATGGTGCAGCAATGGACATAGTCCCAGAGTTAGACGACGACGATGACGACGACGTGCCGTTTTAACTAGCTGACGGTGGCGCTTTGGGTGGAATGGCGGCTGGAACTGGAGCCGGAGCAGGCGGTTCTGGCACAGCGGCTTCGGCGGCTTCAGGCATGGCTGGCGCAACCGGAGTTTTAGGCGTGGGAGCTTTCGGGGCAGGAGTCTTAGCCGCTTGCTGGGGAGCCTCGTGCAGCTTCTGCACCCGGTCTTCGGCCTCACTCATAACAGCCGCCATGTTTTCGACGATTTCACCAGGATAATTTTCTAGCACCTTGGTGGACAGCGAAATCCGTCGCTTGATTTCATCTACATCGGTAACCAGTGCCCGAATGGGCTGGCCGACTTGGAATAGCTCGTTCAACGACGCCACATAGTTTTTACTGATCTGGTTGATGTGGAGCAGGCCGGTAGCCCCGTCAAAGTCTACAAAAATACCAAAGGGCTTAATCCCCGATACTTTGCCATTGACGAGTTGCCCAATTGCCACCTGGCTGAGGCTGGCAGCTTGGGTAGCTAAGCGCTGAGACATGACTAGTTTTTTGGTGGTAGAGTTTACCTCAATAAAACTGGCTGTAAAGGCTTTGCCGATCAGCCCTTCTAGGTTGTCCCGCTCTAACAAGTGCGATCGCGGAATAAACCCTCGCAGACCGCGCGCATCGACCGTAACGCCGCCTTTGTTGACGCCACTGACGCGCACTTGCACCGTTTCGCTATTTTCCTGCATCTCAGCAAACTTGACCCAAAGCTGCCGCAGTTCTAGCTGGCGCAGCGACAGGGTTACCTGCCCGTCTGCATCCTGTTCCCGAATAATTAAAAACTGACGCTCTTCACCCAGTGGAATGATCTGCGACAAATCGGTTACGCGTCGCAGTGAGGCTTCTTCTGTCGGTAAAAATGCCGCTGACTTGCCGCCAATATCGACAAAGGCTCCATCAGATTCGTAGCTGTAGGCTTTGCCACGCACAAGCTGACCCGTTTGGAACTCGTAGTTGTGTTGCTCAAGAGCTTTGGCAAAGTCGTCGCTGGAGAAGGACAAATCAACCTCCTAAAACCGGATCAAGCATAAGGTGTTCGCTGGTCGCACTCAATCTACATCGGCAATTGAGCTTATCCAATATAAGCGATATTGAAGGCATATACACACTCTCTCGGCACAGTCTCCAGGAAATTCATGCCTTGATGCCACAATGCTGCCCTGTGAACGCAAGCTGTCTCGCTGGGTTACAGCTAAGAGTTGATGAGACTTCCGCAGTAGCTCCATCAACTCTTGATGCTTTAGTTGAACTTAAAACTCAACCCTAAAACTCAACCCTAAAACTCAAACGTTAATATCAGCCGACACTTGAGGCAGCCCTAGGCTGTAGTTGCGGACGCGGCTCTGGAGGTTGTAGGTAACTTTGCCCGTGTAGAGCAGCGATCGGACAAAATGTTCCAAATCAGAGCCAATACGCCGCACATTGTAGTCGTTTAGGTCTTCACCCTCGCAGCCCGCGACGAGCTGATCAAATTTACGATAGACGTCTTGCAATGCCCCATCGGTCCAGTTCAGTTCGTTGTCGGGATCTACATCCAGCGTTAGCTTGTCGGCACTAGGAACCAATTCTCCGTTCAGAACCTCAGCAGAGAAGATTCGAATATGGCGGGTAGTGGACTTGTGTAGCATAGATATCATGCCCTAAAGAGGTTCTTTGTCATTGTACAAGCCGGACGGGGTCAGGATGCGAGATCAAGGATAAAGAATCACTGGGGAATCAATCAGGTTTGCTCAAGTTAAAAAAAGCGACTCTGTTTTAACAGAGCCGCTCCTATGGGGTTAACGGTTAATTGCGATCCTCGGTTCAACTAGCGAACGCTGCCTTCCAGATGAGCAGTATCAATCGGCTTCATCAAATACAGCCGCAACAGATTGCCCGCAATGCCCGCAATGTGAGGCAGCTTTTGGAAGAACTGCAGCAGTTTAGGCGCACCAGACGTGGCGATCGCGGCTAGTTTCGAGTTGTGAACCGTGGAGTCATCTAATAAGCGGAAGAAATCGGGGTGATCCACATTCAGCACAAGCGGGAACACCCGCCCTGCTGTCTCATTGGTTTTCTGGATCACGCGGATATCATAATCCCGTGCATCTAGACCCAGAGACTTGTAGAAGTCTGCCCGTTGAATATCGTTGAGATACATGGTGGCAAACACCGACAGCAAGAAGAACCGACTCCAAAGACGCGCCTTCCAATCGTTGAGGATACTGGGCTGAGCCTTCATGATGGCGTCAAAAAAGTCACCATGACGGTTTTCGTCTTGACACCAGTTCTCAAAAAACTTGAAGATTGGGTAAATCCGATCTTCAGGATGGGCGTTGAGATGCTGATAGATCAAAATGTAGCGCCAGTAGCCAATCTTCTCCGACAAATAAGTGGCGTAGAAGATGAACTTCGGTTTAAAGAACGTATAGCTACGGCTCTTAGTCAGGAAACCTAGGTCTAACGACAGATTAAAGTCAGACAGGGCTTTATTCAAAAAGCCTGCATGCCGCGCTTCATCTCGCGACATGAGCGTGAAGCACTCGGCCAATAGAGGGCTAGTGTGTTTCAGGCGACGTCCCATCTCTTTGTAGAGCAGGAATCCAGAAAATTCTGCGGTGCAGGATCGTTCCAAAAACTCGACAAACAGCTTGCGGGTGTCGCCATTGATGGAATCCCAGGATTGATCAAAATCCTCATTCCGAATGAAGTGGTTGCGGTTGTAGTCTACCCGAAACTCTTCCAGAATTGCCCTCAGCTCATCCTCATTGACAGAGACGTCCATCTGCGCCATCTCGTCAAAATCGGTAGTGTAAAAACGGGGAGTGAGAATAGTCTCCCGCGCCGGAGATTTAACACCCGGTCGCAGTTCTTCAAAGCCAGGTTTTTTGAGGGAATCTACCATTGCAATTAATTTTCAGTCTGTTATCGTTTCGCTGTTACCTGCCCAGTTGATGTTGGAAAAGCCCAAACCAGCCAGACGCAATACGTTTCACATCTCTCAGTCTACCAGGATCAAGCGGCACAGCGCTTTTGATCATGTTAAGAGTTGCAACAAGAGACCTCGGTTTGGAACCATTTATGGACAATTATGAGCAGTCGGACGGGTTCCGTTGAAGCCGATTTGTTGGGGTATTTTAGTCGTGCTTTAATAGCGCGACGATGGGTTTTGGTAGGCCAGGTAGATCGCTTCCAAAAATTGATCCGACGTTAGCCCAGTCGGGATCGTGTCGAGTTGGATCAAGGTTTTGAGTTGCCGAGCTAGCTGCATGCTCAGATCGCGGCGAGGCTGAATTGCCATAGTGCTACGCCGCTGTAGGTAGGCGCGAACCACGGCAAAATCATCGGGGCGCAGGGCGTCAAGCTGCGTCATGTCGGCCAGTTGAGTCGCGAGCTGCTGGGCTTCGTCGGAGACGGTGAGCGCAGTTTTAGGATCAGCACTACTTTCTTGCACGACTAGGGTGCCCGCCACCATGTCGCCAATCCGTTTCTCGCGCTGGCTGAGTAAAATAAAAAATACTCCTAAGAATAAGAAATCGTCAACGGGGCGCAGCAATGCCCGCAGTGCGGCTTGAGACACGCGAATGGGTCGGCCGTCTTCCCGAATGACTCGGATTTTGGCTAGACGCTTGCCGGGGGTTTGCCCCTGCCAAAACACCTCAAAGTAGACAAAATATCCGGTAAAAATGGCAAAGTTAGCCAGTAAGAAAATCCCTAGTAGCCAGTTGGGCGTGGCGCTGTAGTCTCCATTGAGTTGATTTAGGAAGTTCATCAACTGAATCGAAAACGAGATCCAGCCAATCCAAAATACGGCTAGCAGCAACCCTAAAGCGTGATAGTCAATTAGCAGCGCCAATGCCCGATTGCCAATACCTGCCAAGGCAAACTCTAGATTTACGCTCTCGGGGGTGGGAAGGGAAACTCGGTTAAAAAAGCGCATGGTTAAATATGGTGGATTAGGTGAGCGGCTCAGGATCGCGCAGCTGTAGCCCCAACCCTTCTCGGCGGCTACGCAAATCGTAGTAAATCACGGCCTTAATGGTTTGCCAAAGCGGCATGATGATGATGCCCGTTGCTAGTCCTAAGAGATAAGTAAAGGCATAGGTTAGCGCCAAAACGATGGACGACTCTTGAGGGTAAAACGCCGCGATCGCCCCTTGAGCCATCGTAGCCACAACCTGCACCAAGAACTGAATCGGCAGTGTGACTAAAAACGTGACCAATAGAATGATAAAAATCCGCCACACGCTTTTTTGAGTCAGTTCCCAACTCCGCCCAATGGTTTTAGTCGCGGTTGCCTCACGTTCAACCGACAGGGGCAGTTCTGCCACACAAAAGCGCACGCTAAACCAGGTAAAAACGACGATAAACATTAAAATAATTGCCAAAATCACCAGCCCCGCAAAAATAGCTAGCCCTGGGTTGATTACCGCTGCCGAGGCAGGGCTACGTAAAAATTCGGCTCCCCCAATCGAGGCAAACATAATCACGATCAAGATTGCCGCAATTAGATACATCCCCAGTGCCACACCAAAATAGAGCAGTGAGAGCAGCGCCCCCATGCCCAAAAAACTCCATTTGCGCGCACTGGTGTAGCGATAGGCGGCTTTAACTGTTTCCGGTTGATTGATCAGTTCACCAAAGGCCAGACGGGCGATCGCCGCTGAGTTTGCCATGTACTGAGCGCTGCAATAGGCCACCAGCAGTAGCCATGCTGGCACAATGATGCCCAGCAGGTTGTAATACCGTTGGGTCGTGACGTAGAACAACACGACCGGAATAATGGCCAAAACCGGGATCAGTGCCCACAGGGTGCCGATTGCCGACACTTTTAGATAGGGCTTAAGGTTTGAGCGATACAGTCGAAACCCCCCATTGACCACATTGCCGATACTCAGGGGCTGAGTCAAATCAGAAGGATTGGAGTCAAACGTCATGCAGCCACCTTGAACGCAGAGTGGGGGAACTGACGCTATCGTAAACTACGCTAGAGAGAAGTCTCCACTGAACGTGACAAAATATGAACCTTCAGCGCTGGATTGGCCGTCGAGAAGCAAGTTGGAAAACGCTGGACGCTCTGCTGCAACAGGCGGAAAAACGAGGGTTGCGATCGATGACACCCGCCCAGATCCATCAGTTGGCCAGTCTCTATCGTTCTGTGGCGGCAGATTTGGCGCGGGCGCGGACTCAGCAGGCCGGTCAGGTTTTGGTTCAAGATCTGCAACGCTTGACCAGTCGAGGCTATGCCCAAATTTACCAGGGCTTGCGGCGGCAAGAATGGCACGCCCTGTGGGCGTTTTATCGCTGGGGGTTGCCGGCGGTAGTGCAGCAGTGCGCCGGATATGTGGCGCTGGCAACTGGGCTATTTGCGGCGGCAGGGTTAATCGCCTGGTGGTTTGCGTGGCGCGACCCTAGTTTTTTGGCGCTGCTGGTGCCCGCAGAGCTAATTTCACAAGTGCGCGATCGCCAAGAACTATGGATGGGGTCAATTGTAGGGGTTGAACCATTTGCCTCCAGCAGCATCATGATTAACAACCTCAAGGTGTCTTTTGCGGCGGTGGCAGGTGGGATGACGGCGGGGATTGTCACACTCTACATCATCCTGCTGAACGGGTTAATGATCGGCTCCATCGGCGCGCTAGTCGGTCAAAACAACCTGGCCTATCCGTTTTGGGCATTTGTGTTTCCCCACGGCGCTCTGGAGTTGCCCGCTATTTTTTTGGCCGGAGCAGCAGGCTGTTTACTCGGGCGAGCCATCTTATTTCCAGGTCGATTTCGCCGCGCCGATGCGCTGAAGTATTATGGCGCTCAGGCGGCTCAGCTGATGTTTGGGGTAATTCCTATGCTGGTGATCGCCGGGTTGATTGAGGGCTTCTTCTCGCCCAACCCGGCGGTCCCTGATGCCGTGAAATATGGGACTGGAATTTTGCTCTTGACAGGCTTACTGGTTTATTTGAGTCAGCGATCGCCCACAAATCAGCAGACCTAACCAGCAGACCTAACCCGCAAAACTAACCTCGCAGCAGCGGTCGAATCCGGGCTTGATACGCGGCCGTATCTAGGCCAGCGCCAACGTTGGCTGTGGCAGGGTCAATCATTTGCCGCAAGCGAGTGATCCGATCGGCGGTGGCCGGGTGGGTGCTGAGTACCGCTGGGACAGAGCGCTGGGTGCCCAGTTTTTCTAGGAATGTGACGATGCCGCTGGGAGCATAGCCTGCTGTGGTGATGGTGGCTAACCCTTTGCTGTCGGCTTCAAACTCATCGCGCCGACTGTTGGGGCGGCTGAGCGCTAGTTCTACCCCAATATTGACGGCTTGGTTGCGGTCTAATCCCGCTGCGGTGGCCACACCTGCCGCTACGGCGCGCTCTCGCATTTGAGTCACGGCATGACGCGCCGCAATATGTCCGATTTCATGCCCCAGCACACCCGCCATCTGAGCTTCTTGATCGATGGTTTTGAGGAGACCTGTGGTGACATAGACAAAGCCGCCCATGGTGGCAAAGGCATTGACCTGGGTGGTATCGACGACTTGAAATGTGTAGGGAATAGTGGGGCGATCGCTGGCGGGGACTAGCCGTTGACCCACTTGGTTGACATACTCGTTAATGCTGCGATCGCTGTACATGCGAAACTGCCGGGTGGTCAACTGCTGGTTAATTTGTTGTCCCAGCTGCACTTCTTGGTTATCCGAAATATTGGACAGCTGGATAATTTGCACACCCCGAAACAGCAGCTGGAGCCAGCGCGGTACGGTCTGAGAATGAGAGAGCGTCGGGCTGACCAACACCAAGCTGGCCGCTATCAAAAGCGAGAGCAATCCATACATCCAGCGGCGACGCAATTGACCAGCCATAGAACCAAGAAAATGAGTCATAGCGCAGGTAAAAAAGCAGTGTGCAGTGAGCCTAAGCGGCTAGACGGAGGTGAGCTGAAGAATGTTGCCGCCGCCGAAGTCTGAGAGCTTGCAGTGAGGGTTTACCACTAGAGCAATCGTAACGGAATTAACAGAGCAGCCTTTGGCCTACAGGGCTAAAGACTGCTACCTCAAACCCGGTTGACACTGAAATCCTCACACACATCTATACACACAGCGTCCGAAGCCCTGTAAAATCTCGCGTAGGTGTA
The DNA here is from genome assembly GCA_949127705.1 of Synechococcales cyanobacterium PMM_0085. Lineage (GTDB taxonomy): Bacteria > Cyanobacteriota > Cyanobacteriia > Elainellales > Elainellaceae > CASBQJ01. The sequence goes on along the minus strand of CASBQJ010000166.1, from coordinate 182 downwards.
CCTTGCAATTATGCAAATTCTGCATCATGCGTGAGGTAACTGATTTTTCTTTCATTGAATGGGACGTATACATGGCTATTTTGGACTCACAAGGGCGTCTCTTTGGCAAAGTGAACATCCTAGACTTAGGGGCGGCGCTGGTGCTGTTGCTAGTGGTGGCTGGAATTTTTCTGTTTCCAGGT
>CASBQJ010000165.1 GCA_949127705.1 Synechococcales cyanobacterium PMM_0085 | reverse complement strand
TCTTGGGCTACCGCTTCACGGCCATTGCGAGCTGCTAGCAAGGCTGCTTCATTTACCAAGTTGGCCAAATCTGCTCCGGCAAAACCGGGGGTGCGGGTGGCGATCGCCTTCAAATTCACATCGGCTCCCAGCTTGACGGCTTGGGCATGGATTTCCAAAATGGCCATGCGACCGAGTAAGTCGGGGCGATCGACCAGCACTTGGCGATCAAATCGACCGGGGCGCAGCAGAGCCGGGTCAAGGGTTTCAGGCCGGTTGGTGGCTGCCAGCACAATCACTGTCTGCTCACCGCCACTAAACCCATCCATTTCTGTGAGCAGCTGGTTTAGCGTCTGTTCTCGCTCATCGTTGCCGCCATAAAAACCGTTGGAGGCTCGGGACTTACCAATCGCATCTAGCTCGTCAATAAAGACGATACAGGGAGCCTGTTTTTTGGCTTGCTCAAACAGGTCACGCACCCGTGACGAACCCACCCCGACAAACATTTCCACAAATTCTGAACCCGAGATGCTAAAAAACGGCACCCCAGCTTCCCCTGCCACTGCCTTGGCCATCAGGGTTTTACCTGTACCGGGAGGGCCGACCAGCAATACACCTTTGGGAATACGTGCGCCAATTTGAGTGAAGCGTTTGGGGTTTTTGAGAAACTCAACCACCTCCACTAGCTCTGTCTTAGCTTCTTCCACCCCGGCAACATCGGCAAAGGTGACCTTATTATCATCATTCTCTACATAGACTTTGGCGCGGCTTTTGCCGATGGAGAGGACGCCCTGTCCACCGCCTGCCCCACGAGACTGGAAAAACTGCCAGATGGCGACAAAAATTAAGGGTGGCACCACCCAGCCCAGCAGGCCGGTGAACCAATTGCCACGAGCTGGAGAAATGGCGGCAAACTCAACGCCTTTTTCTTCTAGCAGCTTGGGCAAGTTCAAATCAAAAATTGGAGTCGTGGCGAGCACCTGTCCAAGTTGCTCTGCGCCATCAACGGCTTCGCCCTTAAGCTGATAGCGAATTTGGTCTTGACCAATAGAAGCCCGCACCACCTCTTGTTCGTTTACCTGATGAATAAACAAGCTGTAGGGAACTTGAGGGATCGAAGGCCCTAGTATGCGAGGGAGAAAAATATTGGCCAGCAAAAACAAGCCTGAGACGAGCAACAGAATGTTGCCGATGCGGCGAGAACGCGGGGCTTTGGGCTGGTCTTTAATTGCCATGAAGTGAATGCTCCTTGAGGCGTCTAGCAAGAATATTGCTGTCTCTGACAGAATGTTCCTTAAAACTCAATTTTAAAGGTTTGTTAAGAGTCTGGCGGCTGAGACTGATGCCAAACGCGTTGGGATTACCCCTAATCGATAGGGTAATTGCCGTCCATTGCGGGGTCGAGTCGGCGTCAAGCTGTTTCAAGCCAGTCAAAAATGCGGTCAACCTGTTCTAGCGTAATCAGGCCATACTGCCACAACACCATCGGCAGCAGATTAGATTCGTGCTCGGGCTGCTTGAGCGCTAGGGCGATCGCCGCCGCTGGAATGGAAAGCTCTTCCCGGAGGAACCGGATCAGCCGAGTTGTCGTAGATTCAGTGGTCATATGCGATCGCCCCCTAAATGGGCATGAAAAAGTTTGTTAAGTTTTGAAACATTATTTCAGAATCGTTGTTGAAGATTATAGCGAGAATCTAGGTCTGTCGTCTTCACCTAAAGAGGGATTAGATGGCGTAATTGCCGTTTCACCTGCGGTTGGCATCCCCACCGCAGATCTCAGTTAGACCTCCAAGCCGTTCTCAGATTGTGCCGACAAAAAATGAGAATCCGCGAAAGGTGGGGCAAATAATTGCTGAGAACTATATTTTTATGCAGACTGAGTTTTGAAAAATTGGGTTTTCGTACGTTGAGTTTTCGTAAATAAAGCGTCAATCTTCCACGATACTTTTCAAACCGCTTCATAATTAATCACGTTGGTTGTCTGTTTCTGGTTTTCTGTCTATGAATGCAGAGCACGCCCAAACGGGCAAGTAGGGCAAGATCAGCAGAGGGCAGGATCAACATCACCCCTCTCTCCATCAGCGCTGGCAACGTGTTTACTATCGGTTCAAGCCCAATCGCGTTAATACAGGATCATTCCGCCTAGGTGCTCCACCGGACAAACTTGATGAAATGGATCAACAACCTGCCCCAATGGTTAGTCTGGGGACTAATTCTGCCAATTATTGTTTTAAACGGTTGGGCAATTCTGCTGGTAACCGATTACTTTCGGCAGCTGTTCGCCATTTTTGTGGGTGCCAACTTGCTAGCGTTTATCCTCAACTATGCGGTTCGCTGGCTCCAACGCCATGGGCTGTCGCGGGCACGCGCCATTTTGGTGGTTTTTCTATTGGCGCTATCGCTGTTTTTTATTCTGACGGTGACGCTGATTCCGGTGTTGATGGATCAGGTGAACGGGTTGTTCCAAAAACTCCCGGTTTGGCTGGTGTCTGGCAATGACCAATTTCAGTCGCTCCAAAGCTGGGCATTGGCTCGACGGTTGCCGGTCGATTTGTTGGATTTTGTGGCTCGGTTGCAAGAAACGCTGCTGACACAGCTGCAACCGTTGAGCAGCGGCGTGGTCGGACTTGGCATTGGGCTGGCGGGGAGTGCGCTGGATTTTGTGATTACCATTGCCCTCGCTTTTTATCTCTTGGTGCATGGCGAACGCCTTTGGGATGGGGTGTTTCAGTGGGTGCCTAGTCATTCGAGCAGTGAACTGCGGCGATCGCTCCAACAAAATTTTCATAACTACTTTAGCGGCCAAGCCACCTTAGCGATGCTAATGGGCGTCACCATGATTGTGGTATTTGTGGTGTTGCAGGTGCCGTTTGGGCTATTGTTTGGGCTGGCAGTAGGCATCATGACGCTGATTCCCCTCGGTGCCCCATTGAGCATTGGGTTAATCAGTTTCTTGGTGGGACTCGGCAGCTTTTGGCTAGGGGTGAAAATGCTGGTCGTGGGTCTTTTTGTCAACCAAACTATCGAGAATGCGATCGCCCCTCGGCTCTTGGGTCGCTTTACAGGGCTGAATCCAGCCTGGGTAATTATTGCTCTGCTGATTGGAGCTAGAGTCGGTGGTGTCTTGGGGCTGTTGATGGCAATACCCATGGCGGGATTTACCAAAAGCGTGGTTGAGACCCTGCGAGCCAAGGACGGAACAGGCGATCGCTAATATTTTTGGCTCAGTCGCTAGCGACTTATAGTAGCGCCTCTATTCGGAGGGCTGTGCCTGTCTAGCATCACCCAAGCCCTGAGGGGGCAACCGCTCAAAAATAGAGCACAGGCAGTATCCTCTATCTCTAAGAAAAGAATCGGCTGATCTCGAGATCTGGCTCGCTGGCGATGCGGATATTTTGGGCACACCAAAATGGCTAGTGATGTATCGATCAAAGCTTTACAGGAAAAACACAAGCTGCTAATATTCTGATTCAGCAAAGGAAAATTTCAAGCAGATTTTTGTTAATGATTTTTCAAATGTTTAGCGTTTACAGTTGGAGTTAACCCTGCGGATTTATCGCCTTTTAATATTACTCAAGCTCAGCACGTTCAGCTTTTTTAGAAATTAATCATCAACGCAATATCCAGTAGCAATATTCAGTAACGGTTTGGGGAGAGCAGAAAGCGATGGAACGTAACGTTGTTGCCAATCTCAATGTTCATAGTAAAAATAGCTGCTACAGGTTCAGCCCTGAGCAAATGAATCGATTGCAGCAAGACGTTGCAGTATCTTTAGCGCTAGAGCCAGGATTTAATATTGTCAAAATCAAGAGTGGCACATTCGATTATCAACATTCGTCTGGGCATTCGGGTGAGCCTCTAGTCATGCTCTGGATTTATGGCGGTAAGGTAATCAATCAGCAGACCGGAATTGTCGTCGGTGCCACTTGGTCATCTCTCAACGGCTATGGTGACTCGCTCGTATTAGACGTCAAAGAAAAAGCAACACTCTGTGCATTTTTCTTTGATACTCATTTGGGTGATAACGACGGAGAAGTGCACCTTTCAATTGCTCGAATTTAGCTAGTTTGACCGAGCTTGAACGCTATCGTATCGGCAGATCCAGACGTAAAATCAGGAATCATTCAGCGACTAGCATTATGTTAAACGCGAGCAAGACATTCATTACCTATTCGGCACTGCTGTTGGCATTCGCTGCAACCTCAGAGGCATTAGCTGCCTCATTAACAGCAACATTAACAGCAACCCCGGCTCTGCTGGCTCAAGCGCCAACTCCCCCCTCTTTTCCGGTGCCAAGTGCGATCCCGAGTGGTTCCACGTTAACCGTCGATGGCTCTAGCAGCATGACGCTGATCAATGAAGCGTTGAAGCGGCGGTTTGAACAAAAATTTACGGGTACCACTGTTAAATTGGCCGATGCGGGTACCGCCGCCGCAATTGCAGCGTTGGGGAAGGGCGACATTGACTTGGCGGCTATTGGTCGGCCATTGACAGCTGCAGAAAAGGCAGAAGGGCTAGTCGCAGTTCCGATTAGCCGCGAGAAGATCGCTATTATCATCGGGCCAGACAATCCCTATGCAGGGGACTTGACCTTTGAGCAGTTTGCCAAAATTTTTCGCGGCGAAGTTACAGATTGGGCTGAAGTAGGCGGTGCCCCTGGCAAAATTCGGTTTGTCGATCGCCCCGATACTAGCGATACGCGCCTCTCGCTGGGTACCTATAAGGTATTTCAGGGTGCCCCGTTTGAGACCGGATTAACCGCAACCCAGATGGCCGATGACGCGACGGCAACAGCGGTTAGCGCCTTGGGGCAAGATGGCATTAGCTATGCGATCGCCGACCAAGTGATCGGGCAAAGCAACGTCAAAATCGTCCCCATGCACAAGACGCTGCCCGATAACCCCGCTTACCCCTTCTCCCAGCCCCGTAGCTACGCATATAAAGCGGCGGCTGATGGCACGCTCAGCCCCATTGTGCAAGCCTTTTTGGGCTTTGCTACCTCCGCGCCCGGTCAAGCAGCGGTAGAAACGGCTAAGGCCGCCGAAGCCGCCGCCGTCGCCGCCGCTTCACCGATCACCTCGCCTA
>CASBQJ010000164.1 GCA_949127705.1 Synechococcales cyanobacterium PMM_0085 | reverse complement strand
GCCCCAAGTTCAGACACAAGTTCAGAAACAAGTACAGAAACAAGCTCCCAGGCTGTTACCGCCATCTCCGCCAATACGGGCGAATACTTTACCGTTGTCATTAGCCAAAGCAACGAAGAGCTAGAGCGGTACGAACACCTGACCCTCAACCCCCAAGCTGCCCCCACAGTGGCAGATTACGTTGTGACTGCCCTCGAGCAGTCCCGCTACATTCGGATTACCGACATCTCTCTCACAGGTACCCCCCTAGCGCGGCGTCCCAGCAACGGGATGTTTGAAGTGAGTCCGCCTCCGGTGCAAGTAGAGGCAGAACGCTTTAGTCAGTATGTAGAAGGTACCCAGAACGATCGCAGTGGCGTGCGGGGCTTATTCGAGATCGACGACGTGACCATCGTTGCCTGTCCCGACTTAATGCGAGTGTACGAAGCCGGCTTGATAAACATTGACCAGCTTCACGGGATCATGGACATGATGCTCAGCTTGTGCGAAGGAGCCGCCTCCGGCGACATCCCCAACCCGCCCAACCGCATGGTCATCCTCGATGCCCCTCCCGATCGCGTCAGACCCCAAGACGTGGGTAGCTGGTTAACTGAAGAATTTAACCGCCGTTCTCAATTTGGCGCTCTCTACTACCCTTGGCTCAGGGTTCCCAACCCCCGCAACGGCGGCCGCCCCATAGCCGTCCCACCTTGCGGATACGTCGCGGGCGTTTGGTCGCGAGTTGATGAAACCAGGGGAGTTCACAAAGCTCCTGCTAACGAAGTGCCTCGCGGTGTCATCGGACTAACCTATGACTGCAACTTCCGCGAACAGGAGTACCTCAACCCCTTGGGAATTAACTGCATCCGCAGCTTCACCAACCGAGGTACCCGCATTTGGGGAGCTCGCACCCTCGTCGAACCGGATAATATCCAGTGGCGCTACATCAACGTCCGGCGCTTGATGAGCTACATTGAGAAATCTATTGAACAGGGGACACAGTGGGTCGTATTTGAACCCAACGACGAAGACCTCTGGCAGCGGGTCAAGCGCACTCTCAGCAATTTCCTGGACACTCTGTGGCGGGAAGGAGCTCTGGCAGGAAGCAACCCCGGTCAAGCTTACTATGTCAAGTGCGATCAGGATATCAACACCCCGCAGACGATGCTCTTAGGCCGCTTGTACGTTGAAGTCGGCATCGCTCCTGTCCGCCCTGCTGAATTTGTGATTTTCCGCATCAGCCAGATTACGGGCGATGAAAATGAGGACGATGGCGGCGGTTCCTGAGCTTAACGCGAGAAAGTAGAAGGTAAACCCAGTTCCATGCTGTAGAGGTACTTCTCCTGTCATTGGTGTCAACTTAAGGTCAAACCCTTAGTCCGGCAGGGGTTAAAACCCCTGCCTCAAAGCTCAAGTCCTCTTAAGAGGACTGAAGAACTCATTAGATCGTGTCCGGTCGATCGCCCATAATTCCCGGCCGGGGCGGGTTTTCTATATCTATTGTTTTTATTTGGATATGTTGGCGAACCCGCCCTTACAGAAATCGCGATCGATCGAGCGGACATGATATTAGTCCTATAAGAGAGGACTTAAGCTTTTAGAGGGGGGTTTTAACCCCTGGCGGCTTTCGGCTTAAGTTGACACCAATGTTCTCCTGTGGTTGCCTCGGAAACCCGGAGCCTCTGCCTTCTCGTTGGAGCGAATCAACTGCTAAAAATTTGAGAAAGGAAGGAAAATATGGTAGGAGTCATTACAACTGTTGCGTCTCGCTTTTACGTGGAGTTTGACGGCATTACTCAAGCTCAAATTAAGAGCATGGCTCAGATTTCCTATGAAGGTAAAGTCACAGGAAATGCCAAGCCGATCGGTTCGACGAAAGGGGGAATCCATGACCGACAAACTACCTCTGGCGGCTACGATTCTAACCCAGCTATGACCCTTGAAGTTTACCTGTGTGATAGCACGCAAAGTGCTAGCGCTCAGATGTACAAGTGGTTCCAAGAATGCTTGCCACCTAGCGAGGGGGGTCAGGGGAACTGGTCAAAGAACCGCAAAAATGGCTCGGTTGTCGTTTACGATCCTAATGGTCAGGAAATAATGCGTTGGAACTTGGAGCGGGCTTGGCCGAAAAAATACTCCGTCGCTGATGCAGATGTTACAGGTCAAGACCTAGCAGTAGAAACCTATGAACTCGTAGCTGAACGCATCAGTAAAGTAAAATCGGTGAGCGGTGGAGCTGTTACTTTTGGCAGCCGCTAAGGATTATTGAGGGAAAATTGATAGGGAGGATGAGTTAAAATAATGACAATAGCGAGTCAGAGAAATCTCATAGAGTACCTGACGGTTTCTCGCTTTTACTTGGAAATGAATGGCAATACGCGGTTACTTATTTCCAAAGCCAGCGGACTGTCAATTACTATCGATCCAGCTTCTGAAGGCAAGCCGATCGGTACCCGCAAGGGACTGACTACGGATACGCAAACTACTCCAGCGACAGTCAGCTATCAAAATATGACCTTAGAGTTTGTGACGGCTGCTGACAACGATATCCTTTTACAATGGTATGTGGATTCGCACCCGCAAGGAATGGGCGGCGGCGGTCGGGAGACAATGCGGCGACGTTATGAAGCTTCCCTTGTTTTCTACAAACAAAATGGTTCGGAAGGAGCCCGGTGGAATATTCGGGATGCTATTCCTGCTAAATACAAAACCACTCAGGTGAAAGCTGACAGCGCTGATATCTTTAAAGAAACCCTTGAAATTGCTCATGCAGGCATGATTCGGGTTCCCGTGGGAAGGTAGCGCTCGTAAGCTGTCTATAGATATTCCCCAAACCGCCTGAGAAAGGAAACTTTGTAGTCCTCTTTTTTCAGGTGGTTAGGAGGGTGATATGCTTGATATTTTTTAAGAGATAAAATTTGTTTTAGTTCCCTAATATTCAAATTAGTATGCCAATTAATCAGGAACAATTAAAAGAAAATTTAGCAGAAATTCTGACAGTATCCCGTTTTTATGTAGAGTTAAAATTAAATGGTAGCAACGATTCTGTCGATGCTTATTTTATGGAGTGTAAGGGGTTTAAGTACACTCAAAATTTGATAGAAATAGCAGAAGTTTTCCCTCAAAACTGGGGAAATGCGACGCGGGGACGAGTCATTCGCACAAAAATGCCAGGGAATGAGAAAGTAAATAACATTAATTTGCGGCGGGGTCTGAGTTCTTCAATCACTTTGTGGAAGTGGATTGAGGAGGTGCAGTCAGGTAAGTGGGCAGCGAATTGCTACGATGGCTCTGTGACTATATATCGGCAGAATGCTACTGAAGGAGCTCGGTTTAACTTTACAGGCGCTTGGCCAATTTCCTACTCGATCGCGGATAACGTTGTCTCTGGTTCAGAACTCGCCTTTGAGGAGTTAGAATTAGCAGTGGAAACTTTTAAGCGGGTTCTTACTATTAGTTAATCTTCTCTCCCATGATCCAAACTGAGTTTGAGTTTACGCTTCCTAAAGGATACCTTGAGGAACAGGGCAATTTGCACCGCAAGGGAATTATGCGGCTGTCGCGGGCGATCGATGAAATTGTACCGATGCGCGATCCCAGAGTGCAAGCGAATCCAGCTTATGCAACGGTGATTATTCTATCTCGCGTGATTACCCGGTTGGGGGCGCTGGAAGATATTTCGCCGATGGTGATTGAAAATCTCTTTGCTTGCGATTTGAGTTACCTGCAAAAGTTTTATCGGCATATTAATGGGTTAGAAGAGGAGCAATCTACTAATCAAATGACGCCTGCTAATACTTCCGAGTCTATGCCCCTGCTTTAAAGTTGCTATGTTCCCCGATCGCAATTCTTACACGACTTTTAGTTTTTCTCTGCCGCTGGGATTGCTGGACAGCCAGGGAAAGTTGCACCAAGAGGGAGAGATGCGTCTCGCCACAGGTAAAGATGAATTGTACTTGCAACGAGAACCCCGCAGTTTAGAGAATCCAGCTTATGGAACTCTGATTATGCTCTCGCGGGCGATCGTATGTTTAGGGAGTTTATCTCCCGTTGCTGCTGAAGATTTAGAGCGGTTATTTCTAGTTGACTGGCAATTTTTACGGGATGTTTACAACGCAATTAACCCGCCAGAAGCGGCTCTTTCGGCGGTGGGGGAGTTGTAGGCTACCCCCAAGAGGAGTTATAT
>CASBQJ010000163.1 GCA_949127705.1 Synechococcales cyanobacterium PMM_0085 | reverse complement strand
GCGCGCAGGCTGATTGAAGCTTTGCTTGATCCAAACGCCCAGCCTGAGCCTGAGCCGATTCCGATTCCCGTCAAAGATCCAGATCGCCGTCGTTAAGGCACTTTTATCTCAGTGTCTTCTCCACTCAGCGTCTTGATCTTCCACGGCCCAAATCTAAATCTCCTGGGTCACCGTGAACCAGGGGTCTACGGCTCTGTGAGTTTGGAAACAATTAATCAGTCTCTTCAAAAGGAGGCTGAGTTGCTTCAGGTTGCGGTTTTTCCGCTTCAGTCCAACCATGAAGGGGCTTTAATCGATGCGGTGCATGAGGCACTCGGTCAGCACCAAGGGATTGTGATTAATCCAGGTGCCTACACCCATACTAGTGTGGCCATTCGAGATGCGATTGTCGCTGTCAATCTCCCCACCGTTGAGGTGCATTTGAGCAACGTCTATCAGCGTGAAGCATTTCGTCACCATTCTTATATTGCACCAGTGGCCATCGGCCAGATTAGCGGTTTTGGTGCAAATAGCTACATCTTGGGGCTGTGGGCATTAGTGCATCATTTAAGAAATGCTTAGGGTAGACATGGCGGTATCAGAAAAGCTAGAACGGCTGAAAGCTATATTTGCCGAAATGGATCGGACGTTGATTGCCTACTCTGGGGGCATCGATAGTACGCTAGTGGCAAAAGTGGCCTACGACATGCTAGGCGATCGCGCTTTGGCCGTCACCGCCCAGTCGCCCTCGCTGCTTCCCGAAGATTTGATAGACGCCCGCATTCAAGCCGCCACAATGGGGATTGCGCACGAGGTGGTGCAGACCCATGAGATGGACAACCTCGATTACACGTCAAACCCAGTCAATCGCTGCTATTTTTGTAAAAGTGAGCTGCACGATACACTGAAGCCGCTCGCACTGGAGCTTGGCTATCCCTATGTAGTAGACGGGGTAAATGCCGACGATTTGCACGACTATCGACCAGGCATTCAAGCTGCCCAAGAACGAGGAGCGCGATCGCCCCTAGCAGAAGTCGGAATCACCAAACTAGAAGTACGAGAAATGGCTCGTCATTTGGGTTTACCCTGGTGGGACAAACCAGCCCAGCCCTGCCTTAGCTCTCGCTTCCCTTACGGAGAAGCCATTACGGTGGCTAAGCTTCAGCGAGTCGGACGGGCAGAACGCCACTTGCGCCAGTTGGGCTTAACCACGCTGCGGGTGCGCTCTGAAGGCGACACAGCCCGAATTGAATTACCAGCAACAGACATTAAAGAATTTGTCCTCAGGGCAGATTTGTCAGCTCTTGTAACAGAGTTTCAATCCTATGGGTTCCTGTTCGTTACCCTTGACCTGGAAGGGTTTCGCAGCGGGAAGCTCAACCAGCTAGTGCCGCTAACTCCGGGTTAAACGCTGCTCAGTTCCTGATAAACCTGTTCCGCCACCTGCTTCAGGCGGCGCAGCTGTGCCTGCATATCTTGGCGCGTCCAGGCGGCAGCAAAGGTATTGAAACCGTAGCGCACGAGCGGGTTAGGGATGGAGAATTCAAAGCGATTGACCAAGCTGGTACCGCTGGCAGTAGGCTGACATTCCCAGCGATCGCGCCCTCGAAAAAAGCCGTCGAACTGCCAGACAATTAGCCCTGGTTCCCGCTCCACGATCACGCTATGCAACGCGGGTTGAACCAGCGGCAGCTGAAGCAGAAATCGGCTTTCACTGCCTTGCTCGGTCGTCCAGCGTCCAATGGGTTCACAGCGCAGGGCAGGATTCAGCCATCGATGCATCAGGTCGCGGTTGGTGAGGCATTGCTCGACCGCTGTAGCACTGGCCAAAATTTGAATTGACTGCTCAAATACCTGATGCGATGACATCTTAACCGCTGGTCTCCTCCACGCTGCTCGTCTTCTACCCTTCCGCCCCAGTCCTGCTCGGATTACGCCTCTGTACATCTAGCTTTGCCCAAAGTTCATCTTTAATACGATTCATGATGGACGTTTCGTCCAAGGATGCTAAGATTCGGGTCACCACAGGTTTAATCCCGTCTGATCCCCAAGCCGCCCCGTTAGCCAAGTACTCTTTTGTCACCTGAGCGATCGCGTAGGATGACACCCCTGCCACACCCGCTTGTGCCAAGGCGACGGCTAAATATGGCGCAGTCGTTAGTCCCCCCGTTATAGGCGTGGCAGCGCCTAGCAGGCTCTTCAGGGAACCCAATCCGAAGGTGGCAATCAGTTCGCTGGCCGTAATGCCGCCCGCACCCAGCGCTATTTTTTGCAATAAGCCGACTGCGCCTTGCTGGGTCATGGGCAGGCCATAGAGCTTAGACAGCGCCAGAATAATGGCAATGTCAATTACCACTCCGCTGACTAAGTCGGCTACAGCGATGGGGTTAAGGGCGATCGCCACCGCCTTGGTCATCACCCCATTCCAAATTAACTGATTTGCACTGCGATCGCGAATTTCTAGTTTGCGTTGGAGAATGCGATCGCTGACATGATCGGCATACAGCATCGTATTCAGCGCTACCAGTGACTTGCCCTCTTGGTGCAAAATCTCCAGAATTTTCAACTTCAGCGCGTCTACGTCGGGCGTTCCTACGCGGCGCTGTGTGACAATTCTGCCATCAGGGTGGCGAACTGCCGTTGTGACCAGAGGAGATGCCGCTGCCATCACAATTTCATTCGGTGACACGAGCTGACGCACCCGCTGATCGCGAATTTTGTGGTAAATAGCTAAGCGATCGGCCTCCGGATATTGATCTACTTTATTAAACACTAGCAGTATCGGTTTGCTAGCCTGCCGCAGCTGCGACAAGGCTTCATATTCCACAGTCGTCATATCACTAGAGACGACAAATAGAATCAAGTCTGCTTGCTGTGCCACCTGACGAGCTAGGCGTTCTCGGGTTTCCCCATCTACTTCATCAATTCCTGGGGTGTCAATTAATTCAACCCGAGAATTTCCGCCGCCCGGTAGAGTGACTCGGCAAACATCGTGCTGCTTAGCGTCCCTCTGCTGCCCTCCAGGCTTCCGCCTAGACCCATCCAGCGGTTCTCGCTGAACCGTCCATGGGGCGGCCTGTACAGATTGAGTGACCCCATGAACAGCACCCGTTTCAAACACCGACTGCCCCAGCAACGCATTCAATAATGATGACTTGCCGCGCCCTACCATGCCAAACACAGCAATTTGCACGACCACACGGTCTAGCTTTTCTAACAGGTTTTGCAAACCACCAATTTCTGGCTCTAGACTTGAGCGCTCTCGGTTGGTTAGGTCTAGATTGTCTATTAAGCCTCGCAGAGCATCTTGAGCCTGTCGATAGTTTAATTCTGCTTGAATAGTCCTAAAGCCATGGAGAGCGTCCTCAAACTCCTGATCTGACGCCCCAGCGGCTTGGCCACCCACAGGACGTTGGGACGGTAAGCCTGCATTGGGATCCGAACCTAGATCAAACACCGCATGATTCAAGTTCAGCCCTCCCCCAGCAAACGCCTACATCTAACTCGATTGAGCTGTTGATCAGCACTTCTAATCAGCACTCCTTCATCCTATCGACTTCTGAGTGGCTTGTGTAATTGTCACCCAGATGTCACCCAGTCGTTACAGGCAGCTATATCCAAAAATGGGCTACAGACAAAAATGGGCGATGAATCATGCTCAACGCCCGCTGTGTTATTGGCATACTTTAGCGTTTCAAGGCTTGACCCAAAAAAATTCAGTGTAATGAAACTGAACCCCCGATGGGTTAACTGAGAAACAAGCCAGAACTTAACGTCTAGCGAAACCGACGTTTCCGGCGAGCCATGATGGCTTTACGCTTGAGCTTTTCGATCGGGGTTTCGAAATGGCGATGACTTTTTACATCTGCCAAAATACCTGCTTTGGACACCTGACGCTTAAACCGCCGTAGCGCAGACTCAATGCCTTCGTTCTCGCCTAAGACCACTTGGGTCATGCAAAACACTCCTTGGATGTTCTGAAAAATGCTTCTATAAAGCATAGCCGATTGCAGAGCCAGATCAGTGCATAAAAGACAGGTCAAGTGAGCCAAAATTTGCACTCAGGGCGACGTTTAAATTCTCCAATGCAGCAATCAACCACTGCACTGCATCCCGAGTGCAGGATTCATAATGGCTAAATAAAATTGAGAATCGCCGCTCTAGTACAGGTCTAACCTTGCGGCACAGCAATACGATTTTAAGCAGTAGCCCAATGGTGAGGGTTGGTCCTAAGTTGGTGACCAGATCGATGAACACAAAATGGTTTGGTTTTTGGGGGCTGTCTACTACCAAGAAAGTCAACAATTGACTACATGTCCGCACCATTAAAAAGTCATTGAGCGGTTTAGTATTGCTGGCTGGCAGCGTGTTTCGCAGATGCAGATGCAGCTGATTGTTAAATTGCCGCCTACCATATTCTGGATCGACAGAGGCGGTGATGTATTGATACAGATCGTCTTTGAAGGCTCGATAGGACTGGGAATGGCCGCTTTGATTTAAAAAGTTGTGGGCAATGTCCTTGTAGGTGCGAGTGCCTTCTACTTTGCCAGAATAGTGGCGAATGGCTTGGCTCAGGTCGCGATCGCCCAGCAGGGTAGGGTTAGACACAGGATAGATTATCCGGGGAACCCCATTTGGTATCGCCTTAAACTCATTGGCGGCTTGCGTCCGTCGCACTTGATAGGTAATGTACTGCGACAGATCTACCTCAAATTTATGCTGTTTTACAGCCTGAATTTGCCGCACCGTGCTTTGCTGTTCGTGGGTGCTATCTTCACTCAGCAGACAGTGCTCATAGAGGTAAGGATATCGTTGGATTAACGTTCCCAGCGGGTTGCTGCCAGCACAACTATTTGCTTCAGCCGCCTGACTGACCACCTGAGCTAGCCGCCGTAGCGTCAAGCACTGTTCTGTTTCAGCAAATTGATGGGTTAACTCTCGCAGGCGGCGCAGAGAGCGGCTACGATGCATGCCGCCATAGGTTTCAACATCAGTCGTCTCAAATAATTCTACTAATTTTGGAATGGCTAGTTGCGACTGAGGTCTGGCTTGCCAGCGATTGACGAGGATGTGACAACAGCGGTTGAGGACGTAGCGAAATTCCTCATTTGCCAGCCGTGAGCTAGTCACCTGGTTTAGCGCCGTAACCACATCATGGTCAGAATCATTAGATCCATCAATAAACAGTGCCCGAAACCGCTCTACCATCTGCTCTGGAGATTCCAAATCGATCCAGTGAAGCAAATGGTCATAAATCATTTGTTCTTCAGCGGTGATCTGTCGATTGCTTCGACCTGATTGTGTGGTGACCACGGTCAGTGCTCCCTAATTCAAATCTCTGGTAACCAGTGGATTGGCAGAACCAATTAACCTAACTGGCTAAGCGGTTAGCTGCACGGGCAGCGTGGGTTGGTGTTGTCAGCAGGAGGATAGAAAATCAACCCTGATAAATTTAAGCCTTATACAAGTAGATCCACGCATAATCTAAATTTTACGGAGAACATATACCTCAGCTGCGTGATTGAAGTCACCAAAATCATGAAGGTTTGATGAATTTCTTGATGAATTTACTGAAGAGACGGCGGATAGCCCCAAGGGTCTACAGGCGATTTATTAGGGTTTAAAACACCATCTTTATTTAATACGCGGCTATTTTCATCAGTTAATGTACCAGTTTTTACTCCTTTAGATAAACGGCACGCGCCAATGGCTCTGTTCTGCCACCTTTGTCAAAGGGCAGCGATTTAATCTAGAGCGGCTGGATTAAATACAGATTTGAGCAAGTCAGGGCACTTTGAAAGTAATGGTTTTAGTCAAAATCAAGACAGACTCAATAGAAGAATATCTCAATTGAATTTTTTTCGCAAAATTTAAATTAAACAGTTTGACGCCGGATGCGATCGCTTCGGCGGTATGATGGCTGCTACTCCAGTAAGGAGTGGTCGTTTAAGGAGTGCTCATTCGATGCCTGTCTGCGTTTCTTTGGGGCAATTGATGGATATTGTAGCGGCAACGCCGCTCAATCTGTTGGATGTGGTGCTGGCCGAGCAGGTGACTCAGGTCACGACAGACAGCCGCAATCTCAAGCCGAATGAACTATTTTTGGCTTTGCAAGGCGAACAGTTTGACGGACATGAGTTTGTGGAAGCAGCCCTGGCGCGCGGGGCGATCGCCGCAATTGTTTCCCATGTCCCACCCCATGCAGAAACTCTACCGCTGCTACTGGTAGCAAATACGCTTGAGGCTTACCAGGCGATCGCCCATTGGTGGCGAGAGCAATTTTCGATCCCCGTGATTGGCGTGACCGGGTCGGTCGGAAAAACGACGACCAAAGAATTGATTGCCGCTGTCTTGGCCACGCAGGGAGCCGTGCTAAAAACCCAGGCCAACTACAACAACGAAATCGGTGTCCCCAAAACCTTGTTAGAGCTGAAGCCAAGCCATCGCTATGCGGTAGTGGAAATGGGAATGCGGGCATCTGGAGAAATTGCGCTGCTGACTCAGATTGCTCGGCCTGATATCGCGGTAATCACCAATGTGGGCACGGCTCATATCGGGCGGCTCGGCTCCGAGCAGGCGATCGCCAGCGCCAAGTGTGAACTGCTGCAACATCTGCCCTCCGGTGGGATTGCTATTCTCAACCACGATAATCCGCTGCTGCTAGCCACGGCGGCAGCGGTTTGGCATGGCAAAACCCTAACCTATGGGTTAGAGGGAGGCGATGTGCACGGGCAGTTGGCTGATCCCGAGACCCTAGAGGTGGGTGGGATGCGCCTGCCGCTGCCGCTGCTGGGTCGTCACAATGCGCTGAACTATCTAGCGGCACTGGCTGTAGCTCGGGTGCTCCAGATTGACTGGCAGCTATTAACGCAGGGACTAAGCGTCGAACTACCGCAGGGGCGATCGCGCCGCTACGATTTACCCAACGATATTGTCATTTTGGACGAAACCTATAACGCTGGCCTAGAGTCGATGGTGGCCGCGCTGCATCTGCTGGCACAGACGCCAGGAACCCGCCATATTGCCGTAATTGGCACCATGAAAGAATTAGGAGCGCGATCGCCGGATTTGCATCATCAAGTCGGTGTGACGGTTCGGCAGCTCAACCTCGATTACCTGCTAACGTTGGCCGATTCCGAAGCGGCGGATGCCCTAGCTGCCGGAGCGGCAGCGATCCCCACTCAGCAGTTTGCTGATCCCCAAGCCCTTGTAGAACGCCTACAGGCTTTGGTGAGACCGGGCGATCGCCTCCTGTTTAAAGCATCTCGGGCGGTCAGATTAGATCAAGTTCTAGAACAGTTGATGGCGATCGCACCGGGAACAATCTGCGCCACAGAACGACATCAATAGCAACGCTGTCATTACGCCCCCTGATAGCGGGCTGACACCTTGTCTATCGGTCAGCTTGTGCAGCACCTTATTGCTCAACTACCTATGTCTAGTACCCCGCTTACATCCCCTGTGCGGTTCAACAAACTGAACCAGCCTGCCCGATTCATCTTCGGCTCCTCTGCTCCCGGCAGCAGCCCTGACAGCGCCAAAAATATCGGTACGCTTGGTCGAAGCTACAGTTTTTCTGGCGATGTTGGGGGTCGAGATCTCGACCACTTTAAGTTTAAAGTCTCAAGCAAGCGAGATTTTAGAATTGCGATCGAAAACGAAGGAAACCGGAACATCATCACATCGCTGCTAGATTCCACGGGGGAGCTGCTCTTCATCCGCAACACCCCCCTCTCCGTAGTGGTTCGACCTGACAAAGAATCAGGTTTCATTGTCCGTAATTTGAAGAAGGGCACCTACTTTGTCCGGCTCAGTAGCGGTGG
>CASBQJ010000162.1 GCA_949127705.1 Synechococcales cyanobacterium PMM_0085 | reverse complement strand
CTCTTTACCGAGTGAATTACTTCTTTTAGACAGGTGTAAGTATGATTCACTAAGATGGGAATAGTAGAAAAAAATTAGCGTCTAGCTGCCCTCAGCCATATCCTCATGACCTCCCAAGTTTTAGTTGAAAAGAAAAAATTAGCAAAGCCGCCCTTGGAATTGCATTACTTGGGCGATCGCGTCTTACGTCAACCCGCCAAGCGGATCACCAAAATTGATGACGAAATTCGGCAACTGGCGCGGCAAATGTTGCAGACCATGTACAGCGAAGATGGAATTGGGCTGGCCGCTCCGCAGGTCGGCGTTCACAAGCAGCTGCTCGTGGTAGATTGCAACCTGGATGATGCCACTACGCCCGCATTGATTCTGGTTAATCCAGTGATTTCCCGTCAGAGTCACAGCCTTTGTGTGATTCAAGAAGGCTGTCTCAGCATTCCCGGCGTGTTTTTAGATGTGTCGCGCCCCACTGAAATTGAAGTGTCTTATAAAGATGAAATGGGACGTCCGCAAAAACTAGTGGCCACCGACCTATTGGCTCGCGTGATTCAACACGAGATGGATCACCTCAATGGCGTGCTGTTTGTCGATCGAGTAGACAACGCCCTAGCACTCAATCAAGAACTGGGCAAGCACGGATTTTCGCTACAGGCGGTTAAGCCCGTCGCATAACCGCTCTCTTCCCCCCCATCTTACCTGCTTGATTCCTCGCCCCTATTTAGGATGCTTCAGCCGTGACGCCAAAAAGCGGAATTTATCTGGCCGGATCGTGCGTTGCCGCGATCGCCGCCATCGGGTCTATCTTCGAATTGTCTTCTGGCACACCCCAACTGGGCAGTGTCGTGACAGGCATAATTCTGGCACTCACCACTCCCCTCACCGGGGTGCTGTTTTATGCCGCGATTCAAGATGCCAAGGCAAATCAATAAGCCAGCCCATGTGTAATATCTAACGTGACCGAATTATCGCCCCAAACGGCCTTTCTGCGACAGTATGCCTTAGAGGGTGCGCCCAATTCGGGCGTTGTATATTCTCTGCCGCTGGCGCAGGAAGTACTGCTAGGGCGAGACCCAGAATGCCAGGTCATTGTCGATTCCCATACCTTTAGCGGCGTATCGCGCTATCACGCCAAAATTTTTCCGACCGCCAATCGACTGGGCTGGCAGCTGTGCGATCTAGACAGTACCAACGGCACGTTCCTCAACGGCAGACGATTGCGGGGAACGCAGGTTTTGTGCCAGGGCGATCGCATTGCGTTGGGGCAAAAGGGTCCTCACTATGGGTTTGAACTCCAGTCGGCCAGAACGACGTCTGGCCAGCACAGCCCTACCGATCCCCTAACTCAAGCCTTATTGGACGATGACGAATTGGATTCAGTCCTGTTGCCCACCCGCGATCGCGTCACGGCTAGCCAGCTGTTCCCAATTTTATCGACAGGGCAAGATTTGGCGCACAAAGCCTATCTAGTGCCAGGGATGGTGACTGTCTCATTTGTCGTGCTGATGTTTGTGTCAGTGGGCAATCCGCCTTTGTTCAACACAGCGCTGGCAATCTACCTGGCACTGGCGGCCAATTATTTTGTTTACCAGCTTTGCGGCAAGCCCAAACCTTGGTGGCTATTGGTGGGGTCTGCGGCCATGACAGTACTGGTGCTGCTTAGCCCCATCTTGAGTGTGTTTTTATTAGTATTCCAGAAAATTTTGCCCGGTGATGTGCCCAGTCCCTTTAGCGGCAATCTGCTGACGCTGGCTGTGCAAATGTTTTTTGGCGCAGGGCTAATGGAAGAGCTGCTGAAAGCGCTGCCCATTTTGCTGGCGTTGGCGATCGGATCACAGCTGCGATCGCCCTGGCGAGAGCGGATTGGCGTCTGGGAACCACTAGATGGCATCTTACTTGGCACCTCTTCGGCAGTCGGCTTCACCCTACTAGAAACGTTAGGGCAATATGTGCCAGAAGTCGTTCAACACATGAACACACAGGTCAGTCAAGACTTGAGTCAGCTGTCGGGGCTACAAATATTGATTGCCCGAGTGCTTGGCTCAATCGCTGGCCATTTGGCCTACAGCGGCTACCTGGGTTACTTCATTGGGCTAAGCGTGCTGAAACCCCGCAGGCGCTGGCAAATTTTAGGCGTGGGCTACCTCACAGCGGCACTACTGCACACCCTCTGGAATATTTTTGGCATTGTTAACCTGTTTGCCCTAGCGGCCATTGGCAGCCTTTCCTATGCCTTTCTCGCGGCTGCCATCCTCAAAGCTCGGGCACTGTCGCCCAATCGAGAGCACAACTTCGCCACCCGGTTTTCTCAGAAAACATGACTTGCCAAGAAAGCATCACTTGCCAAGAAAGCATCACAGGGGTCGCATCCTCTCAGAACCATTGTCCCTTTCAGTCCGGCTTGGGTAACTGGGCGATCGCGTAACGGGCGATCGCCAAACTCAACCGCGCCTGTTCAATGCTCGATAGCTCTGACCACTCTTCACATCGTACCGACTGAAGCGCCCCGTCTAATAATTCTGTTTCGGCTCCACTGCGCATGGCATAGGCAAAAGGACGAGCCAGCACATGCAAATCATCCTCGCCCCATTCCGGCAAAATTTCTTGCACACACATCACCAGTTGGTCAGCCAAAATGCCGTGGGCAGCAACGGCCTGTTGAGCGCGATGCACAATCGTCTCCAATAGGTTTTGCGGCATGCGATTGGCGAACTGCTGAAATAAATCTGGATTGAACAGGCGGGCAACACTCGGTGCGGGCACGGGAGCCGCTAACGTCGTCCACAGTTGATCGATCTGGCTAGAGAGCGCCTGAGTATAGGGCACTAGCTCATCAGTCAACCAACCTGCTGCCACCACCTCCTGCTCTAATTGTTCAAAATAGGCATAGGAGTTGGGGTCAGTTGGATTCCAGGGATACGGGGTATCGGAATCGTTCAAAACCAGCTGTAACAACTCTAGCTCTGCCTGAGCCTGGAAGGGTGAAAAACAGGGACGTGTAGACTCGCTTGCCATTTAATTACTCCTGAATGCGCCGAGAGCGAACTCGATGTTGATAGCTACAGTGGGGGGTGTGGCAGTTCCGCAATTGGCTGGAATTTATTCTGAGATTTTGTCAGATGGGGGAACCAAGAAGGCTGAACGTAACAGGTTGTAATGAAATACCGATGTTTTCACCTTCCAATTCACCTTCCAACTCAGCCTCCAATTCAGCCTCCAATTCAGCCTGTTAGCCTAGAGTGGCGGCGATGTGATGTCATCTACCAGGAACTCTAGCTGATACGTGCCAAACTTAATACGGCTTTTAGGTTTAAGCGGCACCTCTTCTTGGTGAACTTTACGCCACTGATTATTGGGTTCTAAGATCCAGGTGCCATATCGGGACAAATCCCTAAGAACATACCCCTGTTCTGTTAGCCCATCTTGCAATGAATCGCGATAGAAAATTTCGGCATGTCGGCGTGAAACTCCGGCCACCTTTAGCACCAAATCATTCCCGTCTATACAGCCCACGCGCATCATGCCCCCATAGATTGGCCAGGATTGGGTATGGGTTTCTACCGAGCGCAAACAGGCCGTCGGAATTCTAGAACCCACCCAGTTAGATGGATTATCTGGAATTTCAGTGACGCCTTCTGTAAGCGGCTTGACCAATTCGCCATCAAATTCTGGGTGCATGTAGAGCACCGGCAGCGTCCACGCAATTTGGTTAAATTTGTACAGGGTTAGCAAGTGTTGGCGGGCGATCGCCACCGCTTCATCAATCGGCGATCGCTCGGCTAAGGCGCGAGCAAATCGTTGAATAAAGCTGTGGGCTTCATGTTCGGCGATCGTATCGCGCATGCCCAACACGGCTGGAACGCCATGATGAATCAGCACCTCGGCCAAACTGCTCCGAGGAATGGTTTGCTGCCCTTGCTGATCGGGTTGAGCGCCCCAACAGGCGTTGAACACCGCCAGCTTAACCCGACAACGGGTCAATACCTGCGCTAGCTCCGTGCCATTGATGGTGGCATCAGGACGCAAAAACAATAGCCCTCCATCAGGACCAGGCATGCCATGCCCCGAATAAAACAGAACATTGTAGGTTTGCGTTTCTAAATGCGCTGTGAGGTCTGCTGGCGTGGGCTGCATCAGCGTTGTCACCTCACAGGGCACGGGCGCAACAAAGCTATTCAGCGGATCGCTTTGAGCCGAGCTTTCTAAAATTCGAGTCAGCGCCGCTTCTTCTTGGCGCAGCTGTAAGGCAAACTCGCCCGATGAACGACTGCCTTTCCGTTCATCATCCTGCCCTTGCACCAATAAAATCTTCAGGGCATATTCTTCGCGCAACGGCGGCAAGGGATCTACCTCATTGGTAGTCCGGCTAAATAACAGCTGTTGACTCAGAGAAATTGCTTGGCGTCCTGGTTGCGATTGCATGGTCTCCCACGGCAACATAATCAGGCCAGGATCACGAACTTCTAGCCGCAGCCGCAGCGGCCTACCTTGGCCTTGGGCAATCCCTTGACTCTGCGCCAAACTGTTTTGAATGGGCCCTTCAAATAGCCACTGCCACAAACTGACCCCAAGATGCTGCATGAGACGACCCGCATAGCCTGAGGGCGCGTTGTCGTCGGTATTAAGAGTTGGCAAAAAGGACGGCAAAAAGACAGAGGGAATCCGGGGAACCTGGGGCAAATTGCGCAGAGAAAACATGGTTTGCCAAGCTTGCCAGGTTTCAGTCAGCGTTCCAGTCCAGGTACAGTCATGATGAACATACCCCGCTTGAAATGGGGACTCTAGCACCCAAATCGCGTAGTGGTTTAAGTTAGCGGCTGTCAGGCGGTCGATCGCCAATCTCAGACAAGGGGTATCAGACGAAGGCATGAAGAGCTGTCAATCCTGTACCGGAAGACGTAATGTTTAACAGTCTATCTGGTATTCAACGCTAGAACTACCCCGACCAGTTTGGACAGCAGCTCTCATGCGTAAAATCTGGCTCCGCTCCACCTACCCCAGCGGCGGCAAAATAGGCGGGGGTGCAGCCGAAGGAGAAACTGGCACGGTCGGTGGAGAACTAGGCACAGCCAAAGGAGAAATTGGCCCAGTCGGGGTTGACGTCCCACAAGTTCCTCGTTGGTCTGGGGTCAACGGGGGGTTAGCCAGCGCCAACGGCTCTACGTCTTTTTGCTTAATCCATCCTTCGGTACCTGGTGCAACAGCAGCAGCATCGGCAGCTGAGCCACTTGCCGAGCAGAACCGTAGCTTCAACCAGCGATCGGGAGTAGCCGTATTTTCTGCCACAATTTGCCACACACTGCCAGCGGGAATAGCTAGGTTTGAACTGGGATTTGAACTGGGATTTGAACTGAGAGGGGTCGAAACTGGAGCGGAGGAAACCGGAGCTGCTGGAGCTGCAGACGGATCTGGTGCCGATAACAAAGTCAAACTAGGGGTGTCGGCGGGGGTGCGACCAATTTGAATGAGAGAATCTAGCGGCAACGGCAATGCAGTTGGCGGCATGGCGGTGCCATTAGTAGGCACCGGCAGGGGACTAGGAGATGGCACTACTGCCAACAGAGGATTTACCCAATTGCGAACCGATGCAGACAGGACGTAAGCCAGACCGCCGCCAAAAACCAGCAGCAGCAATAAGCTAGCGAGCAGGGGCAGCAGCCGTGTCCCAGAGGTTGACGGCTGCGCTTTGGGAGCAACCAGTTTAGTTTTGAGCGTGGAAGAGTCAGGAGCGGCAGCCGGTTGGGGCGAACCGGGCTGGGGTGGGCCGGACCGGGGCGAACCGGACTGGGATGAAATGGGCTGAGCTAAAAAGGTAGCCGGCAAGACAGCATCATGGTCAGCAGGTCTAGGCTGCACCTCAGACGGATTTTGCAGCCGACAGTGGATTAACCCAATGGTGACGTTATCATGCCCGTTTTGGGTATTGGCCAAATCAATCAGCCCTTGACAGGTAGTTTCCAGTTTGGCACTGCCCTCTAGAGCTGGAAGAATAGCGCTATCCCAATATTGTTCGACCCGATCGTTGTCGCTTAAGCCATCTGAACACAGCAGAAAAATGCTGTCGTCATCTAAGATAAATCGCTGGACAGTAGGGTGGAGGAACGACGAGGTACTCACCCCCAGAGCCTGCACCAGCGAACCTGAACTGGGATGCTGCAACGCCTCGCGGTAAAAGCTATAGCCCATACGCACTTCACGCGATGCCACATCATCGTCTAGCGTCACCTGATGGCAACCCCAGCGCGTAATCCAATAGGCTCGACTGTCGCCTACATGCGTAATATAAAGTTCATGCTGACGCACTAGCCCAATCACCAGCGTTGTCCCCATCCGCTGTCGCTCTTGGCGCTGTTCATCATCGTTACGCTGGCTAATTAAATCATTGGCAACACAGGCAGCCGCTTCTAACTGTTGGATCAAGGCGGCTGCACTCAGAGTCGCTAACGGCTGAGACTGAAGGTGCTGATAGACGGCGGCGATCGCCAGATTAGACGCCACATCACCGCCCTGATGTCCACCAATCCCATCACACACAATGACTAACGGGCTAGTAGCCGCCGCAGTCCCCCCCAACACCAGCGTCTGCACCGTACCGCTGGCAGGATAACACGCGTCTTCATTGCGACGGCGACTGGGTCCTTGATCGGTTTGGGTGGACAACGTAATGTGACGAGTTTGGGCTCGATCCACCGTTGCCAGCCCGCTATCAAGCTGAGCAACTAGCTGATCTGCATCGTGCAGCGTTCCCTCAATTAACTGTTGGCAAATCGCGTCTAAAACCGGGGCGGCTGTCGGATGAGCCGTTGGCACCCAACGCTGCCACAATTTACCCAAATCTGCCAGCGTCGGACTCGCACCCGTCAAATCTGGATGCAGCTCTAACAGCCGCACTAGCCCCCCCTCTACCCGGATCAAATCGGGAATTAATAAGGTAGACGCCACCTGCTCAGTCCTGAGAGGTTGCCACAGCTGAGCAATTTGCCACAGCCAATTGAATTGCCGCAACGCCGATGAATCTGGCCAGATCGTAGAGAGCAGCGGCAAGAGGTAGGGATCAAGCTGGGAGCGCGCTGCATCTAACGGTGCGGTTGCTGTCGAGTGACCACCCACTGGTAAACCAGCAGCATCCGTTGGCAGATAAATGGCGGCCTGCTCTAATAGCACTAGCCGATTAGCGGGATCATTGGGGTCGTTCAGCACCCAATCATAGACTTGGGGGACATGGGTTTGATAAGGGGAGAGCCGCAAATACGGCATTAAAAAATCAGGGATATCATCCGTTTCAAAGCTGGGATACAGCCCCGGCTTAGTATCGAGCAAAATTCGAGAACCCTTGTAGAGATAGCGGTTCGTGATTAAGTCGCCCGGCCGATAGGTATCAATGCCGTCACTAATCGTCCACAAGTAGCGCTTAGGCAGAGGCGTGCGGCACTTCTGGCAAAACTTGTTGGTTTCCGGATTCGGAGTTTGACAGGTGTAGTTGGGGCAGTACAGCATTAGCCTGACGCGTTGCCTGAAACCGGAGAATTACAAATCAGCTATATCACAATAGCTTAGCCCTGGCTGAATAGCACATGAGCAATTCAGAAGTAGCTAAAAAAAAGTAGCCAAAAAAAGCAGCTAAAAAAAACAGTGCTTCAACCTGGATGACGGCTTTCAGATGAATGAAGTCCATCGCAGGTTCTAAAACAAGGGGCTTAAGCCCCTTGCCTCTACCGCACTACTCTAACCGGCCATGTCGCTAACCAAACTGGCGGCTAGATTGCACCTCAGCGTCCAAGTTAAACAGCACTGACAGGGTGTCCATAGCTCGACGACGAGCTTCAATATCCTGCTGCGCCCGCAGTTGCACCATGGGGTCATGCAAAATTTTGCTGACAATGCCTTTGCTAAGGGCTTCAATAATGCCCTGGTGCTTATCGGCAAATTCAGGCCCTAGCCGCGACAGCGCTTTCTCTAGTTCCTGAGTTCGAATGGTTTCCATTTTATCTTGCAGGCTTTTGATTGTGGAAACGGTTTCTAGCGATCGCCACCAAGCCTGGAACGCATCCACCTCCTGCTCCAGCAGCGCCTCCGCCTCCAGCGCCATCTGACGACGGCTCTCTTGGTTTTGAGCCACTACCGCCTTCAAGTCATCCACATTAAATACATGGACGTGGGGCAAATCGTTGACATCTGCATCAACGTTACGGGGCACCGCAATGTCAATCAACATTAAATTCTGACTCGGTGCCAAACATGTCTCTAGCTTGGCTCTGTTCAGCAGCGGCTCTGTTGCAGCCGTACTCGTAAACACCAGGTCAGACTCAGCCAAGACGCCGTCCATCTGATCCAACGTGTAGAGGTGCAGGTTGGCATCGGGAAACTGCTTGGCCAACTCCTGCGCCCCGGCCATGGATCGATTGACGATGGCAATTCGGTGTGCCCCCTTCGACAGGAGATGCTGCACCAGCAGCCGCGCCATTTTGCCTGCGCCCAAAATTGCCACGCGATAGGCCGCCAAATTTTGTACTTTAATTTGGGCTAGTTCGACAGCTGCCGAACTAATCGATACTGCCCCGGTGCCGATACTGGTTTCTGATCGAACGCGTTTGCCAGCCTCAATCGATTTTTTAAACAAACTATTTAAAATTCGCCCGACGCCGTTGCATTGCTGCCCCAGTTTGTGGGTGTGCTTCACCTGTGACAAAATTTGCCCCTCACCCAACACCAAACTATCTAAGCCCGCCGAAACCCGCATCAAATGAGTCACGGCATCTTCATGCAACAACACGAACAAGTGTTGACGCAGGTGATGCAGCGGCAGTTTGCCATACTCCGACAAAAACTGGCTAGCCTCACGAATGCCGCCGTCGGTTTCGCTGGTCACGATGTAGATTTCTAGTCGATTGCAGGTACTTAAAATTGCAGCCTCTTCTATATGGGGATACCCACACAGGTGAGCGATCGCCGCTTCCGTTTGCGGAGTGGGGATGCTCAATTTTTCTCGCACATCGACAGGGGCTGTCTTATGGCTCAGACCCACAACAGCAATGTTCATAATCCTCCCAACGGTTTCTCATCTTGCGGGGCTGGCAGACTAAGTTTTCTGAATATAGTGCGGATGCATCCAGCTAGCGCGGATGCGTTAAGGGCGATCGCCACCCTTGTTTAGATCGACACTAACAGCCCAAAACATTACCACCGAGCAATTCCACTAGGGTTGCAATAGAACGAGTCTACCAACTCAAGGTAACAGCATCGACACCTTTGGCCAAAGCACCCAAGCACTGGACATGAACATTCCTAAACATTCTTCTACAATTCGTGAAGCAGCAGAGGCTTCCCAGTACCGCCTCAGACTTCTCTCTCTCAGTCTAACGAGCTACACCAGCCAGTATTTGGTACCTCTTCAGATGAGTAGCCGCAGAACGCCTGCTCACGTTTCTTAAGAATTGCCTGATTTTGCTTTACAAAACTCAACTAAAAGCTTATATTTGGTTCAGAGCTGAGCCTAAAAAGTTCAGTTATACATTTTCTCTCTGTAGTTCTCTACGCATTCATTAAAAAACATGACCACAACAATCCGTAGCACCGAGCGTGCCAACGTGTGGGAACAGTTCTGCGAGTGGGTCACCTCCACCAACAACCGCCTATATATTGGCTGGTTCGGTGTGTTGATGGTACCTACCCTGCTAGCTGCAACCACCTGCTTTTTGATCGCCTTCGTAGCTGCTCCTCCCGTTGACATCGACGGCATCCGCGAACCAGTTGCAGGTTCCTTGATGTACGGCAACAACATCATCACTGGT
>CASBQJ010000161.1 GCA_949127705.1 Synechococcales cyanobacterium PMM_0085 | reverse complement strand
GGTGGCTTGCCTGCGCAGAGCGCGTATCGCTAAACAGCCGGAATTCTTCAAGAACTCCGGCTGCTGCCATCCCCAATCATTTCAATTTCACGTTACTGCTCAGATCACGGCACAGGTCACGGCAGATTTCACGATCAAAATCGCTGCTGCTTTGGAGGTGTGGCCGAGGAGGTAGGGGCTGAGAAATGTCGATCGATTAAACCGGGCACGTCGGCTGGGGTAATGTGGCTGTAGCGAGTTTTTTGGATCACGACATTTGCTCCAGACTTGCACTGCTTCATGCAGCCCGTGTCTTTGACCGTAACCTGCAGTGTGAGTTGGCGATCGCCCAACGTTTGCTGAATTGCAGCGGCTACGGCTCGGCTACCTCGCTTGCAGCAATCAGACTTTTGGCAAACCAAAATACACGCCTTCGACACCGCAGCAGTAGCCGCATTTGCCAGCGCCCTAGGCGGTGCACCTTGCTCCGATAACACAGGTGTTTCAAGCGCAGCCAACGGGTCTGCAATGGCACCGGGTGCGACTACCTGAATCCGCTCTGCTTTATATTTAATCGTTCCAGCTTCGTAGTCTAGCCGCTGATAGCCCGTCACTTGCAGCCACTCGCCAGGGCTTAACACCTGACGGCACGAAGCCCTCGACTCTTTCGATAGCTTAATATATAGCTCCCCAACTGCCGTAGCTAGCTGCAAACCCTTAATTTTGTAGCCATCTTTAACGACAAAACCGAGGAAACGGCCTTCGAGCTGAAATGGTGTTTGATTGCTTTTACAAGGACTCATAAAAAGAGAGGGTGAGTGATCAGAAAATGCTGACTAGATAAGCGAGGCGCTGTCTTCAAATCATCAAAGAATCAAATTAATCAAGCGCCCATTATCCGGTTTGCAAACACTGGTGTAAAAACCTAATTTTTTGCTGGCGCGACGACGTGAGATGGGAGATCACACTCCAAAGCTGAATCGCGGCTAGAGGGGTATGAATTTCGGCAGCGCAGCTACCATCCGCGAGGCAGTTGCAGGCAATATCCAGTTCTTGTAGGCGGCGACAGACTTCCCAGCGATCGCCTCGCGCAATTGAGATAACTTGCTGGGAAGATGATGGCATAGAACTTAACGGGTTCATGGGCTAAAAATGGGCTACGTGATAATAACGACAATGAAAACTGAGGGTTTATCTGCTTAATTCAAGTGAAAACCTAGCTGGGCAGCTTGCTTGCCTCTACATAGGTTGGGGATAGATTGCGGGCATCTGACGCTGAGCGGCCAAGGCTGGAGTAGGCTAAGCAGCTTATTGAGAAGTTAAGTCAATAATGCGTCCTGAATTCGAGCATAAGATATTCCCTGCTCTTTTGCAAACTTTTTCAATAAGACCTGCCAGAAACAGACCCGATTCAGCTGATTAGCGATCGCCTTCACAAATTGCAATACCAAATGCCCGCCCATCCACCAAGGGAACCCGATCAGCGGGGGCTAAGGCTACCGTTGTCCTAGCTGTTGATCTAAGCTCTGTAAAAAATGGGCTAACGTGCCATCCACTTCATCAATCCCATCACTAAAATCAGCCCCAAACTGCTGCCAAAGGTCGTCGGATAACCGCACCTGCCAATCAAACCAACAAATTTGCGTCCAGCATAGATCTGCGTCTAGCCGATCGCTGGGTAATAATCTCGCCAAGCTTAATCCAGAATATTTTTCTAACTGGTCATACGCAAATGCTGTCATCGCATAAGACAGACCGCAGGGCTGGCTGTGGACTTCAAACCACTCATCTAAACTCAGCACAGGGCGATCGCGCAATACCCGTATGACCCGCCGCCGCACGTTGAGGTCTGGACTCAAGTCGGCGTAGGTTCTGAGGCTAGGGATCATGTTTTTAAGCCTTTGCCACATAAAAATTGAAGGGTCGGAGCACACTGTCAAATCGGTTCTGCCAAAGCGTTCACCCAGTATTCCCAACCAGGGAGGAATTGCTCGGTGACAAACTTAGGGGCATACTTTTTGGGTAACTACTCAGGCTATAGACAGCCCTCATCCCCTAGCCCCTTCTCCCAAGGAGGGAGAAGGGGAACCGAACCAGTTCAAAGTCCCTCTCCCCACTTGGGAGAGGGATTTAGGGTGAGGGCAGACTGAGTAGTTACTCTCATTCCTT
The DNA here is from genome assembly GCA_949127705.1 of Synechococcales cyanobacterium PMM_0085. GTDB lineage: Bacteria > Cyanobacteriota > Cyanobacteriia > Elainellales > Elainellaceae > CASBQJ01. The sequence goes on along the minus strand of CASBQJ010000161.1, from coordinate 6,007 downwards.
ACTGATCAACTACTTATAAAGACACGATGAATCTTGCCTCTACAGGACAAAGTGCACCCTTGAGCTGAATTAATGATTAAGTGCCGATTTAAATTAAACGTAAGATATTATACTGCCTTGTCTTACAAGGTATTACGCAAGTCTATCTACAACTAGACGATTAGACAATGATTTGTTGAAGCGTTTCTGTAAAGTTTGGATAGGAAACGGCAGCCGCTTCGGCGCGGTGGATGGTGGTCGTCCCTGTGGCGTTGAGAGCGGCGATCGCCAAGCTCATGGCAATTCGGTGGTCGGTGTGGCTATCGACGTCAGCACCGACTAGAGCGGTGCCGCCTGTGATTTCTAGTCCGTCGGGCATCTCGGTAATGGTGGCTCCCATCCGAATCAGCTGAGTGGCCATCACAGCAAGGCGATCGCTCTCTTTAACCCGCAGTTCTGAGGCATCGCGGATCACGGTGATGCCGGTTGCAAACACCGCAGCAACGGCCAAAATCGGGATTTCGTCAATCAAACGCGGAATTAAATCACCGCTGATTTCACAGGCTTTTAACGGCGCACCCCCCCGGACGCGGACATCGGCCACGGGTTCACCGGCCACTTCTCGCACATTTTCTAAGCTGATATCGGCCTGCATCGCCGCCAAGGCGTCCAGAATCCCAGTCCGCGTGGGATTAATTCCTACATTTTGCACCAGCAGATTAGACCCAGGTACGATCGCCCCTGCTACTAACCAAAATGCTGCCGAGCTGATGTCTCCCGGCACCACCACGGGCTGACCGCGCAGCGTTGCAGGGCCGATCACCGTGGCGCTACAGGTCTCTGGATCGACCTCAATCTCTGCCCCAAATGCCCGCAGCATCCGTTCGCTGTGATCGCGAGACAGCGCCGGTTCGGTAACGGTAGTCCGCCCGTTGGTGAGCAGCCCCGCCAGCAAAATGCAAGATTTTACCTGGGCTGAGGCGAGCGGCGACTGGTAGTGAATCGGTTTGAGCGCCCGTCCTTGTACCGCCAACGGTGCCAACTCTCCCGAACGGCTCCAAATACTTGCTCCCATTTGTTGCAGCGGTTGAATCACCCGCCGCATCGGTCGAGATCGAATAGAGCGATCGCCGGTTATCGTAAAAAACCGCTCCGGGTGCGAGGCCAAAATGCCCAACATGAGCCGAATTGTAGTGCCCGAATTGCCGACGTTTAGCACATCTCCCGGCTCCAGCAAATTGCCCAGGCCAATTCCCTCAACCCGCACCAATTGCGCATTCAAATCCGAAATTTTTGCTCCCATCGCCCGAAAACAGCCCGCCGTACTCACCGGATCTTCTCCCAGCAGCAGCCCCTGAATTTGCGTTTCCCCCTGCGCCAACGCCCCCAGCATCAACGCCCGATGCGAAATCGACTTATCCCCCGGCACCCGAATCTCTCCTTGCAGCGACAAACCCGACATCGGCGGGCAAATCGTCAGGGAATGGTGATGTTCCGTCATCGTCAAGGTGATGGGAGCTGTCTGCATGGGGATAAATTGATAAAGGTCAAGAACCAAGGATGAGGGATGAAGGATATTCGGCTTTGCCGTACTCGTTCCGAGAAGCAAGCTACGCGAAGCGTAGGATGAATTTAAATCGAGTCCTTGTCTCCGTTCTCAACTTTACTATCCATTTTCACCCTGTTTCCAATTCCTAATCTCTCCTCCCCGCCCGTTTCCCATTCATCCCACTGCTGCGCAGAAGCAAGCCACATCCCTCATTCCACATCCCACATCCTTTCTCCTATGCTGACTCATCAGCGTAAACCCGTTTGCTTTTCGCTGATGGCGTTGGATCTGCCGCTTTGTTCAGCTTTTAGATGGGCAGCCCCGCGCTCTACCTGTAATCAGTTGAGCGTTGGGATGAAAGGCGCGTGAGTGAGGGTGCATCCTCGACCACTGCCAAAGGCGAGCTTCGACGTGAGCTTTCGACCTGAGCGCTCGCCGAACGTTTCAGCCGAACGGGAGGAGGATAGCGACCGAAGGAACACACAAGCTTTATCGAAGTAAAAGGCTGAAAGGTACATAGAACATGGGTTTTGAGGTATAATCGAAATGGTCGATGACCCGCTAGAGCCAACTAAAACGCCCTTGAGGTAGTAGTGCAGTCTAGGAAGCCAGACCACCGCTGCAACCCACCAAGCGACCCATGTGTAAAGGACGAGCAAGAATCAAACTCCTGGGGAAGCAGGGAGTCTGCCTGGTTGCTATCACGGGATAGCAAAAGAGTCAGTAGCGGTGTGTTGCTTGCAAGCATCGACTAAAACCTCTAGACGCGGCGTAAAGCCAAAATCGTTCTTGAATGGTGGAGGCAGCGGCGGATGAAACAGGAAGCCCGTGCTCTAGCTGTACTCAGTTGAGCGTCGGGTACTTCACAGATCCATCATTAGGGAGGGAGCTTCTTGCGCTCTTATTCTTTTAGTTCTTAATTCCGGATGCTTATGGACTTTACCGCTGCCCTACCAACTTTTGTCGTTACCCTCCGCGAGGGTGTTGAAGCGGCTCTCGTGGTAGGAATTGTTTTAGCGTATTTGAATCAGGCTGGGCAGTCTCGCCTCAATCCGTGGGTTTACAGCGGCATTGGCGTTGGGATTGTCGGCAGTGGCTTGGTGGGAGTGGTGTTTAGCCGGGTGTTGGTCTGGCTGGGGCAGTCGGATGGGCGCTATGCCCCAGTGCTAAAGCAAGGGCTGGAGGCCGCCTTTGGGCTGGTGGCGATCGCCCTGCTGAGCTGGATGCTGGTGTGGATGACACGGCAGGCGCGATCGCTCAAGTCTGAGGTCGAAGGCGCAATTACGGCTCGCTTGCAGCAAGCTAATGCCGGGTGGGGCGTGTTTGGGCTGGTGGCGATCGCGGTGCTGCGTGAAGGATTTGAAACGGTTTTATTCCTAGCGGCCAAGTTTCAGCAAGGCTGGCTGCCCGCCTTTGGCGCGGTGGCGGGATTAGTTGGAGCGGTGGTGGTGGGCTTTTTACTATTTCGATTGGGGATCAAAATCAACCTGCGCCGCTTCTTTCAGGTGATGGGCGTGCTGCTGCTGCTGATTGTATCGGGGCTAGTGATTTCGATGCTGCGCCATGTGGATGCGGCAATTGTGGCGCTAATTCAGGTGAACCCAGAATATGCCAACCTGTGTTCTGTCACTCAGCCGTCCTGCGTGCTGGGGCCACTGGTCTGGGACGCCAGCCAAGTGCTACCCGACAAACAATTTCCCGGCATTTTGCTCAAAGCCCTATTTGGCTACACGCAAACGCTCTACTTAGTGCAGGCGATCGCGTATCTCGTGTTTCTCAGTACCGTAGGCGGCGTTTACCTCAGCAGCATTACGGGCTGGACGTTAACTAAGTCTGCGAAGGAAGCCCCTACAGCATAAACCGCAGCAGCAGACTGGCAATGCCACCGACAACGCTCATGAAGTTGCCACCGCCACCGCCGCCTCGCATGGCGCGACGAGTCTCTTCGTCAGCTTCTAACACTTGGTTGACCCCAGCCACAAATTGGACGGCGACTTGGTGCCCCGGTTGGTTGAACTGAGCCAGATACAGCTTTTCGGATTCCTCTCCGTCGGCGATCGCCCCGGCTTCATCTCCCAAGTGGAAGCGACCAATGCCGCGCGCCAATAGCGCTTGGGCAAAGTCGGGTTTTAGCGCCAGAGCTTGGTCAAAGTAAGCGATCGCGCCTTCAAAGTTACCGTGATCGAGTTCCGCCAATCCCCAAAGATAGAGGTCTTGAGCCGCAATCACACCATCGGGGATCCCAATTGCCCCGCGCAGATTGGCTCCCGCTAGATTAGCGCCTGTTAAGTTCACACCCACTAGGTATGCCTCACGTAGATCAGCGCCGCTCAGGTTTGCGCCACTCAAATCAGCCCCGCTCAAGTTTGCACTCGACAGCACCGCCCCCATTAAGTTGGTGCCTCGCAGATTTGCTCTAGACAAATTTGCTCGATTTAAATTCGCCAAGCTCAGGTCGGCTCCAGTCAGGTCTACCCCTTGCAGGTTAGAAAAAACTAGCCCCGCACGGGTTAAGTCGCACTGCTGGCACTGGCGGCTAGACATTAACCGCTGAATATGTTCCAAGTTCTCCGCGTGGGCAGGGTTCACAAGCCCCACTGTTGCCATCACGGTTAGAACAGGAAGAATCCTGAGTTTCATGGAGCACCTCAAAAAGGACGGGCTGTTCACAAAGTCTACTTAGAAATTAAGCCAGTGGCATATTTTTTTGGAGTTCTTTACCCAACGGTCAGCCCATTGACCGCTTCACCTTTGCGGGCAGCGGTTCTGGCTCAGCTAACTCTTTAAATGTGATCAGCCGTTCGTAGCGATTGCTGCCATCGTCATCTTTCCCGACAACCCGAGAAAACCAAATGGCCGGATCAAACTTATTGGAGGGCGATCGCCGCATATACCGATGGCCGCGCCAGCTAATGGTGGCGATGCCGTCGTCGTCCGTTTGAATCACCGTGGCATCAATTTCGCTCCAGTCAAACCTGGCAAATTCTGCTAGGGCACGCACATACCCAGGGGCAGGCGATCGCGCTTCCACTGCGGCGACTAGGCGTTCTAATAGTGATGTCTGTTGCCCTAAGATGTCCATCATCAGCTGAAATTGTTCGTCGGTCATGGTTCTGCAATCCTCTGATTGTGCGTCTACGCTTAGGGTTCCCAGTAGGCGAACAGGGCAGGCGCTGGTGCAGGCATTGAATCGGTCGGCTTCACGTTTTCTAATCTTTAGTTCATCTAAAGTTAAGTCCGGTTTCTGCAATGCCTCTTTAAGATGAGAGTGGCGATCGCAAGCAAATGCAGCGTTGAGTATCGTTTTTTAGCCCTCTGGGGTTTCTCTGGGGTTTGAATCATAAGGAGGGAACATGTCTGGTCTAGATCCCACGATAGATTTAAGCCACAAACTGGCGCTCGATCGGGACTGTATGACCCTGTCGCGCCACGTGTTGCAGCAATTCCAGGGATTTTCGCATGAGGCGCAAGACCTCAGTGCGCTGATGAGCCGGATTGCCCTAGCCGCCAAGCTCATTGCCCGTCGCCTCACGGGGGCAGGGTTAATGGACGACGCCTTAGGGTTTACGGGGCAAACCAATGTGCAGGGTGAATCCGTTAAGAAGATGGACGTGTACGCCAATCAGGTGTTCATTTCTGTCCTTGAGCAAAGCGGCTTGGTCTGTCGTTTAGCTTCAGAAGAAATGGAAAAGCCTTACTACATTTCAGAAAACTGTCCCCTGGGGCGCTATACCTTGCTCTATGACCCGATTGACGGCTCGTCTAACCTGGATGTCAATATTAATGTTGGGTCTATTTTCGCCATCCGCCGCCAAGATGGAGATGATTTAGACAGCACGGCGCAGGATTTGCTACGAACTGGGCGCGGCCAGGTTGCAGCTGGGTATGTGCTCTATGGCCCTAGTACAATGCTGGTTTACACGGTTGGCACAGGCGTTCATGCCTTTACGCTTGACCCTAGCCTAGGAGAGTTCATCCTATCTGGCGAGAATATTAAAGTTCCAGAGCACGGGCCTGTTTATAGCGTGAACGAAGGCAATTTTTGGCAATGGCCTGAATCGATCCGCGACTACATCCGCTATGTGCACCGGCATGAGGGCTATACAGCGCGCTACAGTGGGGCGTTAGTTGGAGACTTCCATCGGATTTTGTTTCAAGGTGGCGTCTTTCTCTACCCCGGCACGGTGAAAAAGCCAGAGGGTAAACTGCGGCTGCTCTACGAATCTGCACCACTGGCATTTTTGATCGAGCAGGCGGGCGGCAGTGCCAGCACAGGCAGCCAAGAGATTCTGGACGTGATCCCCAATCAAATCCACGCCCGCACCCCGCTCATTATCGGCAGCAAAGAAGACGTCACCCTCGTGAAATCATTCATCCAAGATCATCTCCGAGAGCAAGAGGAGCGATCCGAGCAAACTCAGGCTAAATCACCGCCCCGCCCCGCTCCCGCCTAATCCCACGCCCCCTTAACCTCATTTC
>CASBQJ010000160.1 GCA_949127705.1 Synechococcales cyanobacterium PMM_0085 | reverse complement strand
TCTTGAGTGACAATGAAGCCCGACCCAGTGCCGCGCTCAACCCGTTCGGGGGGGGCAGTGCGCTCGTCACCAAAGAAGCGCCGAAAGAAAGGGTTTTGCAGCGCATTGGGCAACTGATTGGCGACCGTGCGGGAGGCATCAATCCGCACCACAGCAGGCCCAACTCGCTCCACGGCGATCGCAATAAAGTTGCGGTTGCTCGATTGGATTGCCGCCGCTACCGGTGCAATAGCGCTGGGTTGAATCACAGGGACGGACTTTAACGCGGCGGCATTGTCTGGATTTAGCCTCAGATGCCCGGTCTTCAGCGATTGGTTGCCGACCCAGCCTAAGGCACCGCCTGCCACCAAGAGCATGGCATAGGTGGTCAAAGTCTTGGAGGTCATAGTCATGATCGTTAGGGTGGGGTTGTGAGCGCACGCGTTAAATCCTGTGATGCCTGCACCGCCTGCTGCGCCGGATTGGGGATTCTTGGACTGAGCATGTCAGGGCTAAACGGGAGCTAGATATCATGATTTTGACACGCTTCTTCAACGGTTAGAGCTATCTACCCAAACTGGCTTGAACTTTTGTTTGTTAGATTCAGTCTAGAGTTTTGTAGCGGCACTGCTGCAATTCTTGACCCGCGTTGGACGGCGTATGAACCTGTTACACCGAATTTCTGATTATCTTTTGCTATTGGCCATCACCTCTGGCATTGGGGTAGGGCTGCTAGGGCTGGAGGCGATACGAGCAAGCTCAGGCTACGCCATCGCCCAAACTAGCGAAACGTCCTGTCCTGCTCCTGCCCTCTCCCGCCTGACTCGCCATCGCGTCGCGTCGGGCGAAACGTTGGTCAGTCTGGCTCAGCGCTACAGCTTGATCCCAGCGACGTTGATGGGGCTAAATCCGGCGTTGCGCGGTGGCACGGCTCCAGTGGGGACAGAGATTCTGGTACCTCCCTACAATGGCATTCGAGTCGAGGTGCCTCAGGGCAACACTTGGCGAGATTTAGCGCGCATCTATCGAATTCGCGCCGATGTAATTTTTGAGGCGAATGGCTGTCAAGGCGTGCCTCGGATTGCCTTTATCCCAGGGGTAAACTGGTCGCCAAATGCGCCGACTACAGCAGCTACGGCATCTCCTGCCGCCGCAACTCCCACTGCCAACAGCGTGCTTAGCACCTATCCGCTACCCGCCACAGCCTCCGTCCTCAAAGGCTATGGCTGGCAGGTCGATTCTGCCTCTCAAGCGGTTGTGTTTAACAGTGGCGTCGAGTTGGCAGTCGAGATCGGAACGGCTGTGCGAGCGGCGGGCGGGGGCACCGTTGCCTTTGCCGGGACTCAAGGTGGCTATGGCAACTTGGTTGTGATCAACCATCCGCAGGGGCTACAAACCCGCTATGCCCAACTGGAGAGCTTCACGGTTCAGGTGGGGCAAGTAGTCAGAGCCGGCGATCGCATTGGCACGACTGGCCGCAGCAGCACTACCCAACTGCCCCATCTCCAGTTTGAAATCCGGACTAATTCCAGCTTGGGCTGGGTGGCTCAAGATCCAAGCGCCTATTTTCGGACGATGCGCGTGGGTCAATGAGCATTTTATAGGTTTCCCTAAAATTTTTCTGCCAATTTGACCCATTTGATTCAGTTACCGCTGGACGCGTTGGTACAATCAATTCCATGGAAACCAACGTTACATTTGGATTAAAGCTGCTAATTAGTTCGGCAGTGCTGGCGATCGCCATTAAATATGTAGTTCCTCTTTTCAATCTTCCTGCGTCTCCCGCGATCGCCCTCGGGCTCGTTTTATCACCCACCCTGATCTTGGCAGCGTTGATGGGATGGCGCAGTTGGCACGAGAGCCAATAGTCAGCGGTTTGGCTGAACTTCTTTTGCCGACGTCAAATTTTGGATGCAGACAGATTATGCTCTTGTAAAGGATGGCTCGTCCATCTCAAGAAGAAGCAGACAGCGGTGGGGGCTACTGGCTGTCTGCTTTTTCTTTATCGGTCTATGGAGTTTTACAGTCACAGGTGTTGAAATTACGGAAACGACTCGAAACAGGTTTACCGGAAGAACACAGCTTCCCAACCGTGTGGACCAAATTCTTTCTGAAACTCGCTAATTACCCAAGAAATAGACTTGCCTTGGCGTTGGGCGATCGCCATCAGATAGCCCTTGTACGCATGTTGGTCGGCTACGGCGGGCGCGCCACCAAAAACTGCCCCTAGGCACCAATCGTCTTTTGGCAAGCAGTTGAATTTTTCGAAGAAGCGGCGATCGCCCCACGCTGGAGCTGCCCCCTCCTGGTAGGTGCGCTGCCGCTGGAGATGAAACACTCGAATCATTTCTGCTTCCGGTACGGCTTGAATTTGTTCTTCTTGCTGCTCACTCAACACCTCGGCTAAGTCATCTAAATTCACCTGCGCTGGATCAATCCATTGATGGCCACATTCGGGGCATTCCATCAGCGCAATTCGCAGAATAAAGCCACAGGCAGGGCATTGCTTGGTGGGAGCAGAACCCATGCCCAGCGTTTCCGGCTCTTCTGTGGTCGGCAGGTGATACTCATACACATCTTCTGGAAACCCTAGGCGATTCAGGTTGCCCGCCTGATCCAAAATGGTGCCGTGCAGCTTGCCCGACTGGGGTGAAATCCGCATCACCCGACCAATCTGCTGATGATGCAGCGCCCGTGATTGGGTGGGGCGCAGCAGCAAACCCACTTCAACACTGGGTTCATCAAACCCGATGCTGATCACGTTGCAAGAGGTGAGTACGGTGATCTGACCCTCGCGCAATTTGGCATAGAGCCGATGGCGCTCTTTGATCGGGGTTTCTCCATCTACTACGGCGGCGATAATGCCAGCTTGGTTAAATGCCTCGGCGACGTGGCGAGCATGTTCGACATCAACGCCAAAGGCAATCGTGCGCTTGTCGGGCACCAGTCGCAGCCATTCTTCGACAATGCGCTGTACCAGTTCAGGGCGATCGCAGGCATTTTTCAGCGCCCGTTCGTCATAATCTCCGGCTACCGTGCCCACGCCAGACAGGTCAATCTGGTTTTCTGCTGCAAACCCGTAGTACTTCATCGGTGCCAAAAAGCCCATCGTTTGCAGCTCCGACGGCACCGGTGAGGCTACGAGCGTTTCCATATGATCCCCGAGCTGCTCGCGTCCCAATCGGTAGGGCGTTGCGGTTAGGGCTAGATGCACCGACTGCCGATGCGTTTCATAAATAATTTGCTGCCCAACTTGGCTAAATACCGTGGTGTGGGCTTCGTCAAACAGCACCACATCGGCGTGCCAGGTGCGCCACCAGGTGCGCTTGGCCATGGTTTGAATGCTGCCAATCTGAATTGGGGCAGTGGGGTCCTCTTTCCAGCCCGATTTGATGAAGCCGCAGTGCAGCCCAAATGATCGCATTTTGTCGTAAGTTTGGCCAACCAACACATCTAGATGCACCAAAAACATCAGCCGACAGCCACGCGATTCGGCATGGGCGCAGATTTGTCCGGCAATCACGGTTTTCCCGGCTCCGGTGCCCGCAATCACGGCCACACGGGTGTGCCCCTGTCCCAGTTTAGTGTACAGGTCTTTAATCAGCTGCATCTGATAAGGACGTAGCTCCGGCGGGTTTGACGCGGCCACGTTGATTGAACTGTTGGGCATTCGTCTTGGGCATCCGTCACAGGGGCGATCGCGCTATAGCCCACTGTAGCAGAGCTGCGGGTCAGATTCGGTGCAGATGTACTGATATGGCAACGGCACCCTTGAGCGCGCAATTCGGCTCCATCAAAAATCGACTGACGGCGATCGCCTATAGTGGTAAATGCTCTACGTCAGCCAAATCCCATGCCAGAGTTTCCCAGGGTCATCCTCCGCAACAACAAAGCCGATGCCGTCCGTCGGTTCCATCCCTGGATTTTTTCTGGCGCGATTAAGAC
>CASBQJ010000159.1 GCA_949127705.1 Synechococcales cyanobacterium PMM_0085 | reverse complement strand
CGCATCCACCTATGGCTCGATAAAAACCTATCTGCCACTGAATGGCTCTACTGCCGTTCAGACTTTCACCAATACTAATTCCGTGGTGGTGCAAGTTCCCGACCATCCTTTGGTGATCGAGATCACACCAACCACGCTGATTACTGTTCCGGCTAGTGCGACAGACACGGGGCTTGCCATCAATACGTGGCAATCTTATCCGGCCACAGGCGGAGGCTTTTCAAGCACCTGGGCCGGAACGGGAACCTCGGCTCTGATCAAATCGGGTTACCGCAACGCCAACGGCAATCCTGCCTTCTGCCTGGTGATTCCCTTCCAACTGCCGGATCTGGGCAGTTCTCCAACGATTGCTTCCGCGATCCTCAAGATCAAAGCCCTGCCGAATACTACTGCATTCTGGGGCTCCCACGATCTTTACGGCATCGGCGCGCGCAGTTCCAATGCTGTCTTGCCCAGTGATTTATACATCGGCAGCTCCGATACAACCGATGCGGTGAAGATCATTGAGAATGCCATCACATCGCTTGCCTCTGAGCAGCAGCTCACGTTTGACATCACAGCCTACATGCAACAGCAATATCAATTGCATGGCGCAGGAAAATTTATCTTTATCCGTATCAATCCCGATAGCAAACCTCCCGCAACGAATGGTGAATTCGGGTTGGCCGTTAGATCTTCGGAAAGCGTGAATAGTGCCGACCGGCCTTCCGTCACTATTAGTGTTGGGCCGTAAGGAAATGAGCACATGTTATGTATTTTTTTACGAATAGGTAGTCCCATGAGTCCAAAGTCAGACTAATTCGGTGAGCAATCCCAGGCTCGATTAATTATGCAGGCACAAATAATGACGTTATGGCCGATACTTTCAAAATTGTCCCAAGCTATAAAGAGGCGGGGAGTTGAGGCTCTGGACTTTTGCAAGATTGCAACCCCTTCGGAAGTCTATCGTAAACCAAAATACTTCACAAATGAGGTGAACAACAGATTTATGAACTTTTATTGGAACTTGATTTTCGTAGCAGTGCTGCTCTGTGGTGTCGCTGAGAACCATGCACAAACGCCACCGGACGTCACGGCTGGTGTCGTTGATCTCGGGCCGACGGGGACATGGGAAGTGTTCTCACTGGTTCGGCATCGGGAGCGGTTATATATGATCAATGGTGCCCAAGGCAAGGTCGCAAGTGCCCGCTATTTCGATCTAACGAGCAATAGCTTCGCCGCCGATGGGTCGATTCCTTTGGAGGAACCTTACGGTGGCGTGGTCAAACAGGGGGACCTGTTGTGGTATGGTGAAGATGCCGTCGGTCCGGGAGGCTCGTTGTTGCACGTGAGACGTCACGATGGATGGAAGTCATACAGACCGCCCACGCCGGCGAATGAACATGCGCAGTCCCAGTGGATCTATGACGGCAAAATCTTCCTTGCTGACTACTATAATAGCTATCCAGGCATGACGATGAGTCCGAACGCGGGAGCATCCTACGTGAGTCGGCGGATCGCGGGACAAAACGGTTTTAAGGCCACGATTGACGGGGTTGCCCCGCTGGGATGTTTGGTGGACAATTTCTTTGAATATAAGGGAAATCTATTTGCAACAACGCTCGTTACTCAATTAACGGCAACCACGGGCAGCGCCAACGCAGAGAACTTTATGATGCGTTACACCGGGGATTTGGACAAACCATGGGAGTTAACTTATGATCGGCTTTCGCAGTTGGGGTTTTTAGGACGCCCGACATCGTTTGGAGGCATTACCGCAACAACTCGCATGGGCGACCCTCGATGGACTTCGTTCAAAAACTACCTGTTTCTGGATTGGTATGGCGTTCTGAATCGGTATTCCCCACAAACTGTCACGTCGCAGTTCGATCCGCTTCTCACCTACGAGCGACCCGCCAACCCGGTGGCCGTCGGCAATAATCTCACGGCGAATGGGATCAGCGTGCTGACGGGGGGAAACTCCAGGTATTTTAGTGTGATCGTCCGGCACGGCTTTGTTTACATCGTGGATTCGCCACCCGGAGGGCGGGTCATCCGGAGAAGCTCCGACGGCGTGAACTTCACAAACATCTGCCAGATCAATACCGCCGCTGGTTCCCCTCTCGCAACGTTAAATGATAAAACGCTGTTCATCGAAATTGTTGGAGAGGACATCTATTTTATCGCTGGCACCCGACTTTATAAAATCCCCGGGAGCCTTCTGGGTTCGAATAAGCCCTCAGGATTAGCGAATACCGCACCAGTGGCCGCAAACGATTCCTATACCGTAACCACTGGTTTCTCGACGATGAATGATGCGCTTCTGGGACCTCTGCGGAATGACAAGGATGCCGATGACGACGCTTTTTACGCGAGCCTGGTAACGCCTCCCGCGAATGGTGCCGTCGTTCTGCGTTACAACGGAACCTTTGAGTATTCAGCCTTTGGGGGATTTTCGGGCACGGACAGCTTCAGCTACAAAATCAATGATGGATATGGAGAGAGCACCGCTACAGTGACGGTGACAGGCGCGGCACTTCCGGCTAACAACACATTCACTGGCGCGAAGATCAATTTTCAATCGGGCAGCACCGCACCACCAGCCGGATGGATCATTGACAATGGTTTCACGCGGGCAGCCCGCAATGGTCTTTTTTACGGCTGGGATATAGGCCAATCGGGCCTCAATCGGACGGGAAACGCCAGCACCATCCTCAATACGCTTATGCGGATGGGCACCGGTGCTCGTTGGCAGATGTCTGTGCCCAACGGAACCTATCAAGTCAAAGCAACTCTCGGAGACGCCGCTGCTGCCACCAGTGGCATGATTCTTAACGTCGAAGGCGTAAACTACCTTGACCGGGGCGCATTGCCAGCCAACCAGTTTTTTGATATCACGAACATCGTGACGGTAACGGATGGCTGGTTGAGCGTCGATAACGGGACATCTGCAGCGTCCGCGACGAAAATAAATGCCCTTGAGATCACCAAGCTCAACCCGGTTCCATCAGCTCCATCGGGACTTACGGCCACAGCAGTCTCCTCTTCTCAGATCAACCTGACATGGATGGATAATGCCACCAATGAAACCGGTTTTCAAATCGAACGCAGCCCCGATGGTTCCACCGGCTGGACACAGATTGCCACCCCTGCCGCCAACGCCACCAGTTTTGCCGACACTGGCCTCTCCGCTGGCACGCCTTATTACTACCGTCTTCGGGCCACCAATGGCGGCGGCAACTCCGCCTACACGATCACAACCGGCACCACGACACTCAACGGTGTCCAATCCTTCCGAGCCGCTTATGGCCTTGCATCTGATGGATCTCAGGACACCGCGACTCCTGCTGGCGACGGCGTGTCCCATCTCCTCAAATACGCCTTTAACATGCTCGGATCTGGAACCGGCCAGGCTTCCTCTCTCACCACACCCAACGCCGCCACCCTGACCACAAACGGATCGGCCGGTCTTCCCATGGGG